>JAYUFN010000437.1:0-8230 GCA_043738705.1 Bacteroidota bacterium | reverse complement strand
GTGAATCATCCCATGTTAAATAAATATATCGTTTTGAGCTGTCTAACCTAATTGCAGATCCAGGAACAGCCTTAACAGGAGCAAGTTTGGTTGAATCGGTTGCTTTATTGGTTGATTCGAAATTTTTACAACTGCTTACCGTTGCCATCGCCAAGAGTGCCAAGCCGGCACGGGCAATTATTTTTAATGGGTTCATATAAAAAGAATTAGTACTTACCAAAGATAGGAAGGGCAGAAATTGGCGGTTCTGTTATTTATCCTCATATGTGTGAGGGTGGAGTGAATACAGAATTATTATCCACATCGATTATCTAAAACTTTCTGAAATTGTATAACATACTTTATCATTGATACGATGAAATATATCGCCATTTACTTTCCTTAGTTTTCGAACACGCCTGCTTGCAAGCAGGTTCCCCTCGCTATCAAAATATTGTGGTTGTGAATAGTAAGTGAGTACAAAATATTTCTCAGAAGTAAATGGAAAATGAAAACGTGTAGGATGTATTGAGATATAAACCAATGATTTTTTTTGATCATTCACATAATAATCAACCTGATTAATCCAGGTACATTTAATAGAGCGCATTTTCATGATCAGATCGGTGATTGTTGCAGCAGGCATTTGATATTTCCTTAGACTGTCTTGTAAGCGCGCTTCATGAATTTCAAATTCATAAATGTACTTAATAGAATCTGTTTTAATTTCTAGTGAAATATAATTAAAAGAATAATCGTTAAAACCAACCGAAAATCGGGTTTGTTTATAACAGTTTTTGAATGATGCTTCTATGGTAGAAATCGTTTTCTCATTTTTGTTATAGTAGTTTGTAGAAAATGTTTTTCTGGATATACATGAGCAGAAAATACACATGATGCATAGTAATCGTATGGTATGATTTAGACTATTCAACATCGATCTTTTTTGGAGTGATATAAGTAATTCCAAATAGGATTCTCTTCAGAAATTTAGGAGAAACCATTTGCAAAGTCTTTCCGCCATAGTCCCAATACGTAATAGCGATTTTATCTTCTACTTTCCTGATGTCTAATAAGATCACATAATGTGTGGGGACAATCATTTTTACTTTACTGTGATTCTTTTTATATAGGTCAAGATTATTTACAAAGAGTGCGATTGTTCCTGTCTTAATTTTTTTGGATAAGTATTCAAATTCATCTCTAACATTGGGCCTCATCAAATCAGATCCCACTGCTTTTACATGATAGTTAAATAGCTTTCTGATCATCCTGTTGAATTTGCTAAAATTAACAGATGCCCACATAGTATTTTCGTTGCCGGGATCGTAGTGGTGGTCTAAAAAATTAACGTATCCTTTAAAATGATCGGCTAAAGCAAGAAACCATAATTGATCTGCTGGATTTACATCGAGCTCACCTTTAAAGCTTAGCGTTCCTGCGGTTAGTTTTACTGCTATTGATGGATCAAAATTTTCCCGACTATATTGAGCACTGCCTTCAATGTATAACTGAAGCATAAATCGAAGGTAACTCAATGGGTCATCATGTAAGGGGAGATAGGATAGTGCTGCGTACCCGCAAAAATTGGTACTATTTCCTTCATATAAACTGAGGGGGGCTTCAATATTTTTTTTTAAATTTTGAAGAAAAGGTATCGGATGCACATTCGGCCAAAACTTACTTTGTGTGAGGTCCGATTTTTTTTTAAGTAAATGAAGGGCTTGTAATTGTTTAGAACTTGGGGTAGTATCCAAGAATATGGTATCAGTTGCCAAAACGGTGCCATGAAACAGGCATAGAACACAAATAATAATGAGGTAAAGATGCGAAATGATATTTTTTTTATCCCTGCTCAATTTTGCCCAGTTAATTTTTGAGATTGAACAAAGATATTGCACAAAATAAAAAGACCCGCTTTTTTGAAGCGGGCCTTGTTTCTATTTACTGTGTAATTAATATCTGTAAGAGTCTGCCTTAAAAGGACCTACTTTCGAAATGCCAAGGTATTCTGACTGTGCATCAGAAAGTTCGTCTAATACAGCACCTACTTTCGCAAGGTGCAAACGAGCAACTTTCTCATCTAAGTGTTTGGGCAACACATACACTTTATTCTCATAGTTCTTGTGGTTATTCCATAATTCAATTTGAGCCAGTGTTTGATTAGAAAAAGAGTTACTCATTACAAATGAAGGGTGACCTGTTGCGCAACCTAGGTTTACTAAACGACCTTCAGCCAACAAGATGACATCTTTTCCTTCAATATTGTATAAGTCAACCTGAGGCTTAATAGTGTCTTTGGTATGACCATAGTTTGTATTCAACCAAGCTACATCAATCTCAATATCAAAGTGACCGATATTACAAACAATCGCTTTGTCTTTCATCAAACGGAAATGTTTCTCAGTAATTAAGTCTCTACAACCAGAAGCGGTTACGATGATGTCGGCTTCTTTAACAGCTTCAGCCATTGGCTTTACTTCAAATCCTTCCATTGCAGCTTGTAAAGCACAGATCGGATCGATCTCAGTAACGATTACACGGCAACCAGCACCTTTTAAAGAAAGCGCTGAACCTTTACCCACATCACCATATCCGCCTACAACAGCAACTTTACCAGCCATCATTACATCAGTAGCTCTGCGGATCGCATCAACCAATGATTCTTGACAGCCGTATTTATTATCGAATTTCGACTTGGTAACAGAGTCGTTTACATTGATCGCAGGAATTGGTAAAGTACCCTTCGCCATACGCTCATACAAGCGGTGTACGCCAGTTGTAGTTTCTTCAGATAAACCTTTGATATGCTGAACAAACTCAGGGTATTTATCAAAAACAATATTAGTTAAATCACCACCATCGTCTAAAATCATATTCAATGGACGGTCAGCGCCACCAAAGAACAAAGTTTGCTCGATACACCAATCAGCTTCTTCTTGTGATTGACCTTTCCAAGCAAATACTCCAATACCGGCAGCGGCAATAGCTGCAGCAGCCTGATCTTGTGTAGAGAAGATATTACAGGAGCTCCATTTTACTTCAGCGCCCAATGCAACCAAGGTCTCGATTAAGACTGCAGTTTGAATGGTCATGTGCAAACAGCCTGCAACGCGAGCACCTTTCAGGGGCTGGCTTGATCCGTATTCGGCACGTAACGACATTAAGCCAGGCATTTCTGCTTCTGCCAAACGAATTTCCTTGCGGCCCCAGTTGGCCAAACTGATATCAGCCACTTTATAGGGTAAGCTGAAATTGATAGTTGAGGTAAGAGTTGACATAGTTTCTTTTTTATGAAACACAAATTTAGTGGGATAGAATAAATATCTAGTTAAGTACTTATTATTTAGGATATAATTATAAATTTTAGGTAATTTGTAGCATAAATAATTATAAATAGATGGCAAAAGCAATAAAAACAGCTGATTCCGCTACCATGCATTTGGACTTGGATACTAAGGATCTGGCAATTCTGCGTTTACTGCAGCAAAATGCCCGCGTAACCGTAAAAGAAATTGCAGAGAAAGTACACCTTAGCACTACACCAGTTCATGAAAGAATTAAGCGGATGGAAGAGTCGGGGGTTATTAAACAATATGCAGCGCTGGTAGATCATACAAAAGTAAAAAAGGGACTAATGGTGATCTGTTATGTTTCTTTAAAGCAACACAACAAAAATGCCGGGGCCAAATTCATCAAGAGTATTCAGGAAATGAATGAAGTAATTGAGTGTTATAATATTTCAGGCGAATTTGATTTTATGTTGAAAGTGGTGGAAGAAAGCATGGATGCATATTATGATTTTCACGTCAACAAATTAAGTCAAGCCGAAAATATCGGACACGTTCAAAGTGTGTTTGTAATGGGGATCATTAAGCAGACACATATGTTGGTGCATTAAGCAATCTGTTACGGGATGGTTAAGCCAATGCTAGAATTTTGGCTGCACCTGCATAATTAACCGATTGAATCACAGAACTAGTAAGTGGAATTCCAAATTCAATACCGATGGATAATAGGAAACTATCATTATCAGAAATACCCGTTTCTTCCTGTATTTGAATTTGCAAAATTTGTTGATTGCAAATAGCGGATATATGAAACCATTCAGTATAAAAAGCAACGCATTTTAATTGGACGGCTGCATTTACCGGCTGATATTTATTCAAAGCAGTTTGGTACTTCATATCAGGAACAATACCGAGAAAAGCAATGAAACGGAACAAAGAAAATTTACCGGGTATATATAAACTGATATTAGGAAATAGTGCTGGAATTGTGATAGAAGCTGATTGAGCTGCCCGATTAATCTGGTAGCGCAATGGATGTTTTACAATCGAATCGAAGGGGGTTCCCATTTCTAAGTTAAAGCCTTCGAAGAGTTGTCGGTATTTGGAAACAAATATACTTCTTTGTCCAAAATTCCCTTGCTCATCCATTTTCAAAATGCGGCTACAAACTGAAATGAGCTTGCTTTGAAATGAGGCATGGTCTAAATGGGTAAGACCATACATTGCCAATTTAATCTGCTTAGCGGTAGAGCTGGCACCACCAAACTCTGTATTCGCTCTTCTGGTATTGGCAAATTCAGGTGCGTTTTTAATTTTTTGGGCTGAAGCACCACCCTTCGTTCTGAGAATAATATCCGTTGAACCTTTACGGGTATAAGCAGATATATTACCCAAACTACCTGTAAATGCTAAGTCTCCCTTTAGTCTTGCCATTTGATATGTTTTGATGGATGAATAGGAATAACCGTTTTGGAAGCATCATTTGACCAATTTTGAGCTATTAAACACTTATTTACAAATATAATAATAAAATGATAACCCGTATATAATACAAGTATTATTATACCGGATTATATACGGTTTATACATGTATTATATATGGGTTATATATGGGTTATATATGGGTTATCTTAAAAGAATCAATTTGATTGCCTGAAATAGTGGGTTCTCAAATAGGCTGCAATCTCAAAGCAACTTAATTAATTTGACGGATAATAATGTTATTAGTGGAGGTGCGGCCGTTGGTGGTGATATTGGCATTTTACATAGTATTGTTCTATCTGATATACTAGAGCGCATACGATTAGGAGCAAGTATTCAAAATATCGGTAGTAAACTAAACGGATCTCTTTACCAACCAATGAATTTTTCAATCGGTGCAACCTATAGTAATGGTTTTTTTGATGGAGATAGAAATTCCAATTTAGATATAGCCTATTCAGTAGGGTTTCAATTAGACAAGCTTATGGTGCCTGCTGTTCCAAACTATGATTCTACAAGAATAATAATTGCTGATCAAGATCCTACGAATAGAAATGTTTTTTCAAATTTATTCAGCACTTGGTCTGATGCGCCCGGAGGATTTAGTGAAAACATCAAACAGCTTCGGTACACTCTATTCGCAGAAACGATACTAAACAAAATAATAGCCTTTAGAGCAGGCTATACCCATGAAAATCCGAACTATGGTAACCGTCGTTATTTGGCAGTGGGAGCAGGTATTAAATGGACGTATGGGGAAAATGATTACAAAGTGAACTTGGCTTACGTTCAACCCATCGGGCCAATGGCTTCAAATAGTCCACTTCGTAATACCTTGTCATTGCAATTTTTACTTGAATTTGGAAAGTATTAAAAAAAATAAATAGTTTACCAAATGTTATTTAAATCTACAACATGAGTCAAATCAAAACCACTCTTATTATTTTCTCCCTTTTGTTTTGTATTGCTGCGGGAGCACAAGAAATAGGCGATCAGTACCACTCTTGGAGTTTTAGTTAAGGCCGCACAGGTACTCCAGGAGATCAGCTAAAAGCCGGACTGGAGTATGCACAGAGTGCTAAGTTTTCTTACTACCTAGAGCCCAGTGTTGAATGGTCAAAATACCAAGGCCTGAATTACACTTGTTTTGGTATTGCGGCTGGAGGACGTTATTATTTGGTAGGTGGCAATGATATGCGAATTGACAAAAAAATCAATCTGTTAGTTGGTTTTTCTGGAGTACTGCAGGGAGAAAACGACAAATACATTTTAAACCGTAAAACATTTTTAGAAAAATTGAATTATGGTTTAGCGGGACAACTAGTGGGGGAGTATTATTATAATCCGACCACTGGTTTTTTTGTAGGCATTGAACAAAAATATTTGTTCAACAAAACTTTGAGAAATACTAATTACAGCGTCTTCGCTGGGCTAAAAATACATTTTGGAAATTAATAAAAAATTGAAATGTTACAATTCGTTTTAGAAATATTTAGAAAGTTATTTGGTCGTGTGTCACAACTTCCAGTAGAACAGAAGGATGCCGAAAAGGCCGTTTCAACTGTGCATCGTACTGCCAAAAAAAGCGCCGATGATAGACTAATATTCATAAGTATTCCTTTTATTTTCGAAGCCAGTATAGCGGTTTTGCCATCTAGATACAGTAACGAAGTAAAGTATGCGTGCAGTTTTTTGGAAAGTAGAAAGAATGCAGAGAATTTTCTGGACTATTTGATTGAACATGCCTCAACAAACAATTATCAAATCTTCGTTCACCAAAGAAGAGTCAAATTCAATCTCAATGTACATTCCTTAGAACAATTCCATGGTATTTTTCATACTAGAAAAGTGGACTTCTCGCAATGCAAATTATCGGAACTATTGAAGGAAAAATATGAGAAAGAGTTTAAAAAAGAGTCCCCTAAAGAAAAGACGTGAAAAAATATTTTAAATAAAACTTTGGGAAATACTAATTACAGTGTATTTGCGGTGATAGAAATTAATTTTAAAGAAAGTAATACGCAACCCTCGCGGGGAAAATTTGACTTTTGTGCAGAAATACCCTACTAGAATTAAAAGAGATGCATTAAAGCTTCGCGAGCTGGTAACAAAGAAAAAATAATTATTAATTTTGTACTTATATTTGTACAAATAAATTATGGTAGTATGACTAGGAAAATTGTAACAGTTGGTGAATTTCGAAGCAACCTGAAAGAAGAGCTTAATTCTATTACAGACGATGGATCACAGATAATTATTAAAAGACCTAAAATTAAAGGGGGTAACGTGATTGCTCTTTCAGAAAAAGATTTTTATGCGCTAGAAGAAACTGCATACCTGCTTTCTACACAGGCAAACCGCGATAATCTTAAACAGGCTATTTCAGAAGTGAAGGCAGGTAAAGTCCATAAAATTGCAACAAAAGATTTATGGAAATAGTATACTCAGACAGAGCAAAAAAAGAAATAGCTTATTGGAAAAAGTCTGGAAACGCTGCCATACAGGAGCGAATTACAAAATTATTAGAAAGCATCGAGCAGTCACCATTTAGCGGGATCGGCAAGCCTGAAGCACTAAAATATGATTTGGCGGGTTATTGGAGCAGAAGAGTGAACAATGAACATCGGTTAGTGTACAAAGTAGAAGGTAAAAGACTGACTGTATTGTCTATGCGATTCCATTACTAAATGATCTTTTAGATAGGGGTCGCCTCACGAAATCGGAACTTAAAGCACGTTAAGGAACGGTAACCACCAATTTACTACGCGAGATTGCGATAAACGGTAGACGGATTGATATTAAAAGCGTCTGCGACATCCTTAACGAACTTGCCTTGCGCTAAAATGCTTTTTATGGCCACTAGTTGCTTGGGCTGTAGTTTAGATGGCCTTCCAAATAACCCCTCTGCCTTTTGCGGCCACTCTTCCCAATGCGGTTCTCTCCACGATCAGATCGCGCTCAAACTCTGCTATCCCCTCATAATTGACATTTAGGTATTTATAATCTATTTTTCCCTTTTTACAAGGAACTACATATTCCATTTAAGTTAATACCCCCAGATGAAAACTAACATAGTAATATTATATTTTCATTCGATTCTTTAATGAATTGAATATTAAAATCCCCAGCAAACTACATTGTCGGGGATTTGTTTTTTAGTGCACTATGTTCTTCTCTATCACAATCGATACTTTTTCATCAGATACGATTTGGTATCCAACATCATAACAGAAATGGTACTGTATACCATCCGAAACCATCGTATGAGTGAAATACATGAAATTAAAGCCAGAGAGCAACAATAAATCCTTTCGAATCTCAATTGTTTCTTGAACTGGTGTTAGGAATCGGCTCAATATTTTTCTATTGTATTTCAAGCTTCTGTTTATTCTATGAACCACAGTAGATGATTCTTTATTCATTTCGTTATGATATGCATTACGACAAGCATCATTACAAAATCTCTTGTCGCTTCTGCC
>JAYUFN010000436.1:0-2973 GCA_043738705.1 Bacteroidota bacterium | reverse complement strand
GGGAGATGATTGCAGCGTTTGGTTTAACGCAGTAATCAGAGCTGATGTGAATTATATTAAATTGGGTAATAAAGTAAACGTACAGGATGGAGCAATTATACACTGTACTTATCAAAAAAATCCTACCATTATTGGCAACAATGTTTCTATTGGCCATCATGCAATGGTGCATGGATGTACCATACATGATGATGTGTTGATTGGTATGGGTGCAATTGTAATGGATGAATGTATTGTTCATAGCAACGCTATTATTGCTGCAGGCGCAGTGGTTTTAGAGGGTACTATTGTTGAAGCAGGGGCCATTTACGCAGGAGTACCTGCAAAAAAAGTAAAAGACGTTTCTCAGGATTTGATTCATGGCGAAATCAATCGCATTTCAAATAATTATGTAAAATATGCATCTTGGTTTTCAGAAAATAATGATGCACCAAAAAAATGAAAAAGTGATGCGATGGACACTCATCAGCTTGTTTAGTTTATTTATCAGCTCTTGTGGATTATTTCATAGTAGTTCAAAAGAAACTGCAGGCTTATCCTGCAATGGCTTACATAGTAGAAATGTGGGCGCCGAAAAATTACTAGCAGATGATTCAAAAGCAAAGAATATGCCCAAGTATAAAATGGATAAAAGTCTGAAACTCGATCAGTAATTAATCTCTTCCATTTTCTCAAGAATAGTGCAATAACTCACATATCTTTCAATCGATACTTTACCACTATTCACCGCAGCTTTTACCGCACAACCGGGTTCATTAATATGCATACAGTTATTGAACTGGCAGCTTTGAATCAGGTCTCGTATTTCAGGAAAATAATGTGAAAGTTCTTGCTTTGGAATATCAACTAATCCAAACTCTCGTAAGCCAGGCGTATCAATGATCTGACCACCGAAATCCAAATCGAACATTTCTGCAAAAGTAGTTGTATGCATACCCTTCCCACTCCATCCACTTACTTCCTGTGTACGAAGATTGTATTGTGGAAAAACAGCATTGATAAATGTGGATTTGCCAACACCACTATGCCCACTCAACAAACTAATTTTATCTTTCAATAATATTTTTATTTCATCCACACCGATCAATTCTTGCACACTCGCGAGTATCACTCGGTATCCAATGGTTTCATACATCGCTTTCAATTCTCCGAATATAGCCATCTCCTTTTTCTTATAGATATCGGCCTTATTAAAAACAATGATTGCCGGAATATGGTACGACTCACAGGAAACTAAAAATCGATCAATAAATCCTTGCGAGGTTTTTGGATCTTTTAAAGTGGCAAACAAAACGCACTGATCCAAATTGCTGGCCACAATATGGTGCATCCTTTTATTATGCGGAGAAATTCTTGCTACATAATTTTTTCTTGGATAGATTTCATGAATGATCGCCGACTCTTCTAACACATCTTCGATTTCCATTTCTACTTCATCCCCTACCGCAATAGGATTGGTCGACGTTATTTCATCGATCTTGAAAATGCCTTTGATACGGGCATTATACAGTTTACCCTCTGCGTTTTTTGCCGCATACCAACTACCCGTAGATTTATAGATCAATGCTCTCATTCATAACAAAGATAATACCCCACCCTTCGTCAGCCAATAAAATAGCAGCAGGGTTAAAGCCACCGATTTTGTGAAATATTAACCATCCTTCAACAGTTAAAAGTCAAACACGATGATTCCTCCCATTGAAATTCAATATCTTCGCCTCATGAGTAAGTTTGCACACGATGAGGTAGTGCCTTTTAAAGAAAGTGAATTAGGCAAAAAAGAACAGGTTGCTCAGATGTTCAATAACATCGCCTTTCGTTATGATTTTTTAAACCGTTTTTTAAGTCTTGGAATTGATAGGGGCTGGAGAAAGAAGGCAATTAAACAATTAAAAAGCTTACAACCGAAACTGGTTCTGGATGTTGCAACAGGCACTGGAGACGTGGCTATTATGACCTATCGCCAATTACACCCTGAGAAAATTATAGGCATCGATATTTCGGAAGGGATGTTAGAATTCGGAAGAAAAAAAATTGTTGACCTAGCTTTATCACCAGCTATAGAATTGCAAAAGGGTGATAGCGAAATTATTGAATTTGCAGACAATTATTTTGATGCAGTAACCGTGGCTTTCGGCGTGCGTAACTTTCAAAACCTCGAAAAAGGTTTGTCTGAAATGCTGCGGGTATTGAAAACAGGTGGTAAATTAGTAGTCTTGGAATTTTCGAAACCAAGTTTTGCGCCCGTAAATGCATTCTATCAGTTTTATATGAATGTGATCGGACCAAGCATTAGTAAATTATTTGGATCAAATAAACAAGCATATCAATACCTGAACGACAGCGTGCAGGCATTTCCCGAGGGACAAACATTTTTAAACTTAATGAATGAAGCAGGATTTACCCAAACTTATTTAAAAAAGCTTAGTCTAGGGATATGCACGATCTACTGCGGAAGCAAACCATAAAACTATTTCTCTTTTCAATATTGCTAATGGCATGCCTAAAAGGAATGAGCCAACGGGAATTATATCGTCAGGAACATGATGACTTACCATACTATTTTGGGTTAACGCTTAGTTACAATACTTCCTATTTACATCAAACAAAAAGTGCTAAATTTCTCGCATCCGATAGTGTACTTGTTGCCGAGCCAGGAGCAAGCGGTGGCGTGGCTTTAGGGCTATTAGGAACAGTAAAAATTGATGACCACTGGCAATTCCGGGTGAACCCACAATTAATCATTGGCGGGTCAAAATATTTCTCTTATAATCTTACCAATACCAAACCGGGGGAATCCGCTTTTCAAAAACAGGTGCTACCCTCAAATATTGTAAGCTTTCCGTTTCAAATAAAATTTAATTCCGACAGGATTGGTAATTTCAGAACCTATTTATTAAGTGGATTAAAATATGATATTGATTTAGCCAGTAATTCTAGTGCAAGAAATGCGGATGATCTCATTAAATTGGG
>JAYUFN010000435.1:0-2982 GCA_043738705.1 Bacteroidota bacterium | reverse complement strand
TGTGGCTTTTTATTTTGTTCTCGATTATGTTTTGATACGTCAGTTAGATGAAACACTGCGTTCTGAAAAACAGGAAATCTCAGAATATATTCAGTCGCACCAGCAACTACCAGATATCCAAAATACAAAAGAACAGTGGATTACTGTAGTCAAAACTACAAATCCGATTACTAAGCCAATAGCAAAAACGATCTATCAATTTAACAAAAAAGAAACTGAAAACGAGTCTGTCAGGCAGTTAATCTTTTCACTTGCGGTAAACAATGCAAACTATAAAATAACTGTAAACAAGTCAGAAACCGAAACCGAAGACTTGTTAAAACTCATCATCCTAACAACGATTGGAATGATCGCAATGATTTTGCTTTTCAATTACCTTATCAATCGAAAACTAATTTCACAAATTTGGAAACCATTCTATACCACCATAGATAATATAAAAGATTATGCCGCTAATCAACAATCGTTATCGCTAAGCAAAGAACCCATTGACGAGATCAATTTGTTAAACGAAAGTCTAAACAGAATGACAGAACGTATTCACAAAGAATATTTTGCATTAAGATCATTTACAGAAAATGCCTCACACGAAATGCAGACGCCGCTGGCTATAATTCGTTCAAAAGTGGAATCCTTATATCAATTTGCAGAAGGAAAGGAGAATATGATGCAACAGCTCTTAGCAATTGAAGACGCAAGCCTTAAGTTATCAAAATTACATCAATCATTATTATTACTCACCAAACTCGAAAACAGGCAATTTGTATTAAACGAACAAGTAGATCTCAATTCAATTCTAGTTCAGAAAATTGAAGAACGAAGAGAGTTACTAAATTCTAAAAATATTCAAGTTTCTATAGATGCTACAGATTTTGATATGTATTTCCATCATCATCTAGCCGAAATACTAATCAGTAATTTATTAAACAATTCTATCCGCTATACTGCACCTTATGGAAAGATTAGTATCATACTAAATAAAACAATGCTAGCTGTTTCGAATTCTGCAATCAATGGATCGCTGGATATAAATAGAGTTTTTCAAAGATTTTATAAAGCTACAGATTCGGATATGGGAACTGGTCTTGGCCTATCAATCATTAAAGAAATCTGTATAGCAGGGGGATTTTCTATTCAATATCAATACAAAAAAGAGCAACATCATTTTATAATTCTGTTTCAAGCATAAAAATTTGGTTGATGAAAAGGTTTATTACTATCACTACTATTTTACTGGTTCATTTTTCAGTTTATTCGCAAGAAAGATCTCTGGAATATTACGTTCAGTCTGGGCTTCAAAATAGTCCTTTATTAAAAGATCTTAGAAATCAGCAGCGAGCCAATCTGATAGATAGCATGCGGATTCTGGCGGGATATCTTCCGCAAGTAAACGCTATAAGCAGCAATAGCTATGCCCCTAGTTTCGGAGGTTGGGGTTATGACGGAGCCATTACAAACGGATCTAATTTTAGTCAGCTAGTTACTGTATCAAAACAATTAGTGAGTAAAGAATATCTCAAGAATCAACACGAAGCCATCCAATTATTGAATGAGTCTTTAAAAACATCTGGTAAAATAAGTGAGCAGGATCTAAAGAAAACTATTACTGCTCAATATATTTCTGTTTATGGAAATTACCAGCAATATAGTTTCAATAAAGAAGTGCTTTCGCTTTTTAAAAAGGAACGAAACATTTTAAAGAACCTTACCGAAAAAGGCGTGTATCGCCAAACTGATTACCTGAGTTTTCTTGTAACCATGCAGCAACAGGAATTAATGATCAGTCAGATCAAAATTTTATTCCAAAACGATTTTTCAACACTCAACTATTTATGTGGCATTATAGACACAGCTGCTTTACCATTGCAAAAGCCAAATATATTTCTATCGGTATTGCCCGATGCAGAAAATTCTGTTTTCTATCAACAGTTTATTTACGACAGTTTAAAACTAAAGAATAGTGATGCGTTGATTGAATATCGATATAAACCTAAAGTGAGTTTATATGGCGACGGGGGGTATCTTACCTCCTTCTCCAGTGAAGCCTACAAAAATTTTGGAATTAGTTTAGGCGTAAATGTTATCGTACCAATTTATGATGGTAAGCAAAAGAAAATGCAACATGATAAGATTAGCATTGCCGAACAAAGCAGGCAACAATATCGTGATTATTTTAAAACACAGTATAGTCAGCAAATTGCCCAGCTGTTTCAGCAACTACGCGCTACAGAACAATTAACACAACAGTCGGCAAATCAGATTATGTATGCAGAAACATTAATAGAAGCTAATCAAAAATTACTCGAAACAGGCGACGCACATATGGCAGATTATATTCTTGCCATCGGTAATTATATGAATGCGAAAAATACGATTACTCAGAATAGCATTAACCAATTACAAATCATCAACCAGATTAATTACTGGAACAGAAAATAAAAGAACTATGTTTTATCGTAACGCCATTTCATCTGCAATTATTTTCATCGGTTTATTTGCATCCTGCAAGCCTGCGCCTGAAAAAATCGAAAAAGAAACAGAAGAAAAAAAAGGAACTGGTACTACTCCTGTTACCATTACTTCACCAACCAAAGGGAACCTAAACGAAACAGTTGAACTGAACGCAGTATCAGCATTTTTATTAAAAAGTTATGTAAAATCTTCAGCAACGGGATACCTACAAGACGTTGAAGCCTCTCTTGGAAAATTTGTCAACAAGGGTGATCTTCTATTTGTGATCAAGACTAAGGAATCACAAAGTTTAGGGAACACCATCAACAGACTTGATACATCCCTCCATTTTTCGGGTGTAATAAGTATCAAGTCGCCTGGAACCGGGTATATCACTCAAATTAATTATCGAGCAGGAGATTATGTGCAGGATGGAGAACAGGTTGCTGTAATTACCGATACAAGAAGTTTCGTATTCCTATTGGACCTCCCTTATGAATTAAAACCATACTTAGCAGGTAATCAAACCCT
>JAYUFN010000434.1:0-8257 GCA_043738705.1 Bacteroidota bacterium | reverse complement strand
TGGTTTCGATATTGGTGATACCCTTGATATAAGTGAATTCGGTGAATATAAATGCACAACAGTCTTTGACTATTTCTGCAATAGTTTTAGAAGGATTGAAAAACTGGTTGATATAGGTACCCATCATATCGATCGATTTTGACTCTGAAGTTCTTACTAACTCTAGTAGATGAAGGTCTTTTTCGATATAAGGTTCCAAATCTTTAACATAAGAGGGAATTGAAAACTGTGGATTCAGGTCCTTTGAAGTTCTTACTTTTAGTTTGCTCTCAATGATCATTTCTTTATGTGGTGAGAGCAAATTGAAGCATCCCGTTTTATTGCCCCAATAATCATCAAAAATTAAAATGTTGGGTTGGTCTGTAATGATGATATCGTGCTGTAAAACTTCTTGATCTTTTTCAGCGTATGGAAATACTTTTATCTCATTTACACTTTCTTTTACCGGCCTATCGTATTCGTATTTTGTAATGTGATGTATTGTGAAAACAGACATTTTTTGTTGTTTAAGAATAAGAGAAATAAGTTCTGCCTAATTCGCGGCTGAAATCATTGATCTCTTTTCGGACATAAATCAAATATTTTTCCAATCCCTCTCTTTCCACTAGTTCAAGATCAGCAAACTTTACTGAACTATAAAGTCTACCATAAGTTCTAAGCAATTGAATGCTTCCTTCCACCGGATTTGAGGCTGCAATATCGGTTAAATATTTGTTTGCCCTATCCAAAGCATAATAAAGTGATCTTGGAAAATTTTTATCAAAAGCTAATTGCTGAAATACATTGTAATTGTGGTTTTGGTTACTATAAGTTTTCAAATGCAATTCATAACCTGAAAGTGCTAATAATAAACTTCTCCAGAAGATAATATCTTTCTCTTCTTTAAAGCTAAAATCGATTTTTTTGAAAAATGAATGCGTAAACTCTGCGGTTAATAAACTGCGCTCAGTATATTTCCCCAAATTCATATAATTCCATCCCTGCCCGCGGGGCATGGTACTATCGGATATTCCACAAAATTGGTCACTACTCCTAATAAATGAATCGATGGTACTGATGGCATTTGGCCCTGCCAATTTTTCTTTGATGCTGGGGCTATTAATCATATGATAGATTTGATTAACTTGCTCCCATACTTCTTTCGTAATCTGATCTTGTACTCCTCGCGCATTTTCTCGTGCTCGTGTAATAATTACCTTGAATGAATTATGATTTTTACTGTCGAGAAATAAATAATTTAATGCTGCTGCATTATCTTTTTTCAAAAGCTCAATCTCTTCTTTTGATAAAGTTGTGAAAATTTTGAGTGAAGATTCCCAAGTCATACTACTTGCCTGTACTTTGTCGAATGAAAGTATATAACTGGTCTTCATTAAACGTAACATGCCATCCGCTCTTTCCATGTAGCGGTGTAACCAATATAGAGAGTCTGCAATTCTACTTAACATGTATTACAATTGTTCTTGTTCTTCAATTTGTTTCTTGCTATTAACCTGGATTAGTCAACAACCCAAGTGTCCTTACTGCCTCCACCTTGCGATGAGTTTACGATCAATGATCCTTCTCGTAAAGCTACCCTTGTTAATCCTCCTGGAACAATATTGATTCCATTTGGACCGCATAATGCATAAGGCCTTAAGTCAACGTGTCGGGGTTGTAATTTTCCATCAATTAAACAGGGTACAGTTGATAATTGAATGATTGGTTGTGCAATAAAATTTCTTGGATTAGCGAGAACATTTGCTTGCGCTTTTTTCAATGCTTCATCCGTTGCGCTATTGCCCATTACCATACCGTATCCGCCAGACTGGTTGGTTTCCTTTACAACCATTTTGTGCATATTATCAAATACATAATTCCTTTCATCCTCATTATTCATGTGATAGGTTGGAATATTTGGAAGAATAATTTCTTCATTGAGATAGTATTTAATCATAGCTGGAACATAAGCATAAACTGCTTTATCGTCTGCTACACCATTACCTAATGCATTCACAATGGCAACATTCCCTTTTCGGTATGCGCTGATCAAACCTGGAACACCAAGCGCACTGTCTGGCCTAAAAACTAGCGGGTCAAGGAACTCGTCATCAATCCTTCGATAGATCACATGTACTTGACGTAAACCAGCCGTAGTTTTCATATATACTTTGTGGTCATTTACCAATAGGTCGCGACCTTCCACTAATTGAATACCCATTTGACGTGCTAGAAAGGTATGTTCGAAATACGCCGAATTATAAATACCGGGAGTTAATAAAACTACGGTAGGATGAGTAATTTGTTTAGGTGCGAATGAAATGAGATTGTCATGAAGTAGCAAAGGATAATTGTTGATCATGCGCACATTACTTTCTCCTAATAAATTTGGAAAAATTCTTTTAGTAACTTCTCTATTTTCGAGCATATAAGATACGCCAGATGGTGTTCTTAGGTTATCTTCCAAAATGTAAAAAGTGCCATCTTCGCCTCTAATTAAATCAATCCCTGCAATATGTACATAAATATCGAAAGGCACTTCTATACCAAAAACTTCTCTGGTAAAATGTGGACAAGAAGCGATCAAATCTGCAGGTATAATTCCATCTTTTACGATTTGTTGCGCGTTATAAATATCTTTCAGAAAAAGATTTAGTGCAGTAAGTCTCTGTTTGATACCCTTCTCAATATGGTCCCATTCGGTACCTGTAATAATGCGAGGGATAATGTCGAATGGAAAGATTCTTTCAATGCCTTCATTTTCGCTGTACACAGTAAATGTAATACCCTGGCTCATGAAAAGTTCGGCAGCCAATTTGTGCTTTTGCAGAAAATCGTCTAAGTGTAATTGTCGTCCAGCCTCATAGATAGAATGGTACTGATGTCTAATGCCCTCTGCGCTCATCATCTCATCCCAAATATGAGGGGCAATTGGGTATTGGTTAAAAAGGGTTTCGCCCGTCATAAGCATTCATTGTGATCGATTACAAAAAAAAAAGTTGCATGCCAGTCAATTACGACTTAGCAAGCAACTTTCCTAAATTAGTAATAATATCGATTTAAAAGACAATTAGCTTAGGAAATGTCTAAAAACAAAAATAAAAAAGTAGGTATAATTTAAAAATATCAAATTTCAGGCGCTCTAATTTTAGAAATCTATTGGATAGCTAATTTGATCTGAAGTTCTTTAAATTGTTTATCGTCAATACTACTCGGAGCATCCAGCATAACATCTCTTCCACTATTGTTTTTTGGAAACGCAATAAAGTCACGTATACTTTCACTTCCTCCTAATATCGCACATAGTCTGTCGAATCCAAAGGCAAGTCCGCCATGTGGTGGTGCACCATATTCAAATGCGCCCAGTAAGAATCCGAATTTATGATTTGCCTCTTCTTCGCTCATACCCAACGCTGCAAACATTTTTTCTTGTAATGCTCTTTGATAAATTCGAATTGATCCGCCTCCAATTTCGTTTCCGTTCATCACCATATCGTAAGCATTTGCTTTGATATTTGAATAGGGGTGTTCTAGATATTTATCTGCGTTTTCGATCAAAGGATTATTCTTGATCATGATTTCAATTTCTTCAGGCTTAGGAGAAGTAAATGGATGGTGACGTGCTACCCAGCGATTATCTTCCTCGGCATATTCGAACAATGGGAAATCAATTACCCAAAGCATTTTAAATTCATCATCTTTTCTAAAGCCCAAACGCTTACCCATTTCTAAACGCAATTCACTGGTTGCTTTGCGGGTTCTTTCTTCACGCCCAGCAAGAATCAAAACCAAGTCTCCAGCCACAGCACCAGCATCCTCTGCAATTGCTTTTAATTTATCTTCAGCATAAAATTTGTCAACGCTACTCTTATATGTTCCATCTACATTGCATTTAATATAGATCATTCCATTCATGCCAATCTGCGGACGCTTCACCCAGTCGGTAAGCTCATCAGTTTGCTTACGTGTGTATTCGCTACATCTAGGAGCTGCAATAGCTAAAACAGTTTCTGCATTATCAAAAACACCAAAACTAGCACCATTAATTAATTCTCCTGAAGCGCTGATTTTTCCGCCTTTTAAAAATGCTGATTTCAAATTTGCAATCTTCATTCCAAAACGGATATCAGGTTTATCGTTTCCGAACTGCCACATTGCATCTTCCCAACTCATGCGCTCAACCAATTCTGTATAATCGGTATTTTTAACATCTTTGAAAATGCGTTTCACCAATCCTTCAAACATATTCAAAATGTCTTCCTGTTCCACAAATGCCATTTCACAATCGATCTGTGTAAATTCTGGCTGACGATCAGCGCGCAAATCTTCATCTCTAAAACATTTTACAATCTGATAGTAACGATCGTAACCACTTACCATCAATAATTGCTTGAAAGTTTGTGGTGATTGTGGTAAAGCGTAAAACTGACCCGGATTCATTCTTGATGGAACAACAAAGTCTCTTGCACCTTCTGGGGTGGATTTAATTAAGAAAGGCGTTTCAATATCCATGAAATTATTTTCATGCAAATAGTTTCTAGCAGATCTACTCACTGCATAACGTAATTCCATATTTTTTTTCAAAGCATTTCTGCGCAAATCCAAATAGCGGTACTTCATTCGAAGATCTTCTCCACCATCCGTATCATCTTGAATAGTAAATGGGGGTACGGCAGATTTATTTAAGATCTTAAAAGCACTGATCGAAATTTCTATTTCGCCCGTTGCTATATGCGTATTCTTATTACTTCTTTCAGCAACAATTCCTTCAGCTTGCAATACAAATTCTCTTCCCAATGGATTTGCATCAAAAATTGCGTTCAAATCTTCACCAATTAATAATTGGGTAATACCATATCGGTCGCGGAGATCCACAAAAGTGATGGCTCCAAATTTTCGAACGGTTTGAACCCATCCTGCAAGGGTAACTTTCTTGCCTACCTCTCCAATTCTTAACTCACCACAAGTATGCGAACGATACATAATATAATTATTTGAAATTTTTAAAGAACACTTAAAAGTGCTGGGTCGCAAATATAACGAATTGGGCGACTTGGCTTCCTTGTCTTACCTTTATTTGGATGAATTCGAATAATATTTCGCTCAAATCTTATCGGGTAGCTATCGCCGTTTTCTTTTTTATTGCAGGGTTGAGTTTTGCCAGCTGGGCGAGCCGTATCCCAGATATCAAGCATCACTTAGGGCTTAGTGATGGAAAATTAGGCCTCATACTTTTCGCACTTCCGGTTGGAACCATGTGTAGTCTTCCTTTTACTGGATGGGTAATTGGTAAATTGGGAAGTAGAGTTATTTTAATGACTGCTGCAATTTTTTATCCATCCACACTTGTGATGATTGGTCTTGTTGAGCAGCCCTGGCATTTGGCGTTGGCCCTTTTTATTTTTGGAACATTTGGTAATTATTTTAATATTTCGGTTAATACACAAGCAATTGCAGTTGAACAGATGTATGGTAAAACTATTATGGCATCTTTTCATGGTATTTGGAGCTTGGCCGGATTTAGTGGAGCTGCATTTGGTGCCATATTTATAGCATTTCACTTAAGTCCTTTTGTACATTTTCTCCTCATCTTTTTTTTAGCAGGGTTATTGGCATTTTATTTTTCTCGTTATACTGTAAGAGATAATAAAGGAGTTGGTAGTAGTTCTTTCTTTGTTAAACCGGATCGTTTTATTTTGATATATGGTTTGATTGCATTTGGAAGTATGGTTTGCGAAGGAACTATGTTTGATTGGAGCGGCGTATACTTTCAAAAAATTGTAGCGGCACCTGCGCAGTGGGTTACACTAGGATATTTATTGTTTATGGGTATGATGGCGAGTGGCAGATTTGTAAGCGATCGCATTACACATAAACTAGGTATTAAAAAGGTATTAATGGCTAGCGGAATTTGTATTACTTGTGGATTATTAATGGCTGTGATATTTCCATTTTTGATAACCGCAGGGTTGGGTTTTATGCTAGTTGGATTGGGCGTTTCTTCTGTTGTTCCGCTTGTTTATAGTGCCGCTGGAAAATCAAAAACAAGATCTCCCGGAGCAGCTCTTGCAGCCATTTCAACCATTGGATTTATAGGATTTTTATTAGGCCCCCCTTTGATCGGAACCATTGCTGAATATTCGAGTTTAAGATGGTCTTTTGCCCTGATTGCCATACTAGGTTTTAGTATTACTGTTCTGGCAAACAGAATGAAATGGTAACAATTTTTTTATTGAATCAGATGGGGAACAAACCTACTTTGGTTATCTGTGATCAAACTGTCTGCTTCCCTGATTCCTATTCCTGCTGCTTCTTGGCCGATTACCCAAGATCCAATAACAGGATAATGGTCGCTAAAATTTGGTAGCGTAAATAGCTCCTGATAAATATATCCTTCAGCACCATAAACACCTTCTGTTTTTGCCAGTGCAATATTTTTCATGACTAGCTCAATATTTGCACCCTCTCTCGATAAAATTGGTTTCTTCACATAATTGGTTAATTGATCCGCATCGAAAAATGCAGGTAACAAATACGGACTATCAGGATATAATTTCCATAAAATAGGAAGTATTGCTTTATTTGATAAGATCATTTTCCAGGGAGGTTCGATCCAGCGAGTGTTATTACTATCAGCCGGGATATTTTTGCCGAATGATTCGCTCAAAATCCATTCCCATGGATAGAGTTTAAAAATATTATTGATTACTTCATCCTCTAAATCAATAAACTGGTTGCTCTCTTCATCCCATCCAATATCATCTACAAAAATTAATTTTGTTTCAATACCCGCCTGAATGGCACAGTCTCGTATATACTCTGTATTGGTTAAATCCTCCAACGTTTCTTTTAAACAACTAAAATATAATTCCCCCTCGTTCAAATATTTTTTTAAATACTTCCAGTAATTGATCAATTTCTCATGTACACTATTAAACTGATCTTTGTTTTTATCGAAGTCTTGCAACCAAAACCATTGAACGATACCAGCTTCATACAAACTGGTAGGCGTATCAGCGTTGAACTCCAACATTTTGCTCTGACCATCTTTTAAGCAAAGATCAAATCGCCCATAAATTGCAGGATCATCTTCTGTCCAACTTCTTTCGATTAATGGTATTGCCCATTCGGGGATGTGGAACTGGTCATATAATTTTTCATCCATCACATGTTGTACAGCGCCTAAACAGAGGTCCCATAATGCAACGGTAGCTTTCTCTATTGCCAAAATTTCAGTCATTTCAAAACTGTAATAGACCGATTCATCCCAGTAAGGAAGATCTGTTGTATGAAATCCGAAACCTAACTTCTCAACTTCCTTCTGCCAATTATTTCTAGGTTCTATTTTATTTCTTTTCATCTGATGTGACTCAATTTAGATTTAAAATTCATCGAATTTTTTTTATGAAGAAACGCTAAAGCCACTTTTCCCAAAACCACCTCTAGTAACAGCACTCTTAAATCCATTGGTTCCGATATTTGAACTTGGATGGATGGCACTTGAATAATAACCTGCACGCTGATAATATCCGTTGCTATAATTTCCATAGGGTCTGAATGCATAGTACCATAGTAAAGCAGTCCCAATTCCACCGTGATTGTGCACATTGGTGTATGGCGCCGTGGAATCGCTCCTGATATGCAGATTGGTATTGTCTTCCCAATCTGGTTTTTTTGCTTGATTACAACTAGCCAATGTAGCAGTTATCAAGACCAGTTGTATGTATTTCGACTTTTTCATTTTATTATTTTACGGTGATATAGATTTCATAATCTTTTTTCACGCTCACTTGCTTTGTGTCGCCATCCTGATTTTCTGCAATGGTGTTGTGTTCGCCTAAACTGGGAAGCGTATCACGGTATTCAATATTTTTGATGATACTATCTTTTGACCAAATAGTATGAGTTGTGATCAGGATATCGTGTAAGCTATCGAGATGCTGCACTTTTACTGCAGATTCAATAGCTCCTGATTTATTTACATTATTAGTAACATCCTCATTTTTTTGAGGTTCCTCACAGGAAAATAAAAATAATAAAGCGGTACCTGCCAATATCACTAATAGGATCGGTTTGATGGTATACATAAGTGTAAGTTTTTAAATTAGTTGACGATCAAGTGATGTATTGGATACCATCAAAATATTATTTGCTGCTAAAGTTAACTCCCTTCTAAACTGGTTACTTTTTCCAGGCATATTAATTTTATTTGATGAATGGTAGTTCCTTGAAAAAAGTTTGAATTTGCTACATTGTTTCAATTTTGCCTTCGTTCTTA
>JAYUFN010000433.1:0-2994 GCA_043738705.1 Bacteroidota bacterium | reverse complement strand
GTGCTGCCACAGCCAAAGTATATATTAAAGATAATAAAACGCTTTTTGTATTGGTACCAGGTCAACCCGATTATGAACTCATTCCGGTAGAGAAAGATAGATTTTCAATAAAAGTTGCCAGTGGCTATTTTGTACAGTTTGACATTACAGATAAGGGAGAATCTATCGGATTAACTTTTATTCAACCCAATGGAAATTTCAAAGCGAAGAAGAAATAAATGAACCCTACTCATCAACTTTAAATAATATTTATGCGCAACCTTATTGGTGTTCTCATTTCATGCTCAATACTGGTATCTTGTACTTCAAAAAAATACGATACCATTATTCGCAATGGCAATATTTATGACGGTAATGGAGGAGATCCATACAAAGCTGATATTGCTATACAAAACGACACAATCGCTTTCATTGGTGACCTTTCAACAGTAAAAGCAACAAAAGAAATAGACGCAAAGGGGTTGGCAATAGCTCCAGGTTTCATCAATATGATGGGGCATTCAGAAGAATCATTGTTTCAGGATGGACGCGCGCAAAGCGATGTGAGACAAGGGGTAACTACTGAAATTTTTGGTGAGGGTTCAATGGGGCCACTCAATACAAAAATGAAATTACTTGCAAAAGGCGGACAAGCTGATATCAAATATGATGTGAGCTGGAGCACATTGGGAGAATACATGAACGTACTTGAAAAGAAAGGTATCGCAGTGAATATTGCATCATTTGTTGGGACTGGTGTTGTTCGGCAAAATATTTTAGGTGAAGCAAATATTGCACCCACTCCACTACAACTCGACAGCATGAAAATATTGGTAAAGCAAGCAATGGAGGAAGGGGCTTTGGGCGTTACGAATGCGTTGATTTATCCGGTCGATTTTTTTGCAAAAACAGATGAACTTATTGCATTATCAAAAGAAGCATCAAAATATGGGGGAACCTATTCGAGTCATATGCGCAGCGAGGGAAACCATTTACTAGAAGCCGTGGAAGAATTGATCACTATTTCGAAAGAAGCAAATATCCCAGCAGAAATATTTCATTTGAAAGCGGGCGGAAAAAATAACTGGAGCAAAATGGACTCTGTTATTAAGCGTGTTGAAAGAGCAAGAAAAGAAGGGATGGATATTACAGCAGATATGTACACTTATCTAGCTGGAGCAACTGGACTTACTTCTTCATTTCCTCCCACCTTACAAGATGGCGGTTTTGGAAAATTGATAGAAAGATTGCAGAATCCTTCTATCAGAAAAGAAATGGCAAAGGCAATGAATTCAAATCCTAGTGACTGGGAAAATCTCTATAGCGGTGCAGGTGGTGGCGAACAGGTATTATTACTTGGGTTTAAACAAGACTCTTTAAAAAAGTATACTGGAAAAACACTTTCGGAAGTAGCTAAATTGCGAAATAGATCGATAGAAGAAACCGCAATGGACCTGATTATACAAGATAGTACCCGTGTTGGTGTTGCTTATTTTTTAATGAATGAAGACAATGTAAAAAAACAAATTGCCTTGCCATGGGTTAGCTTTGGAAGTGATGAAGGTTCGTATACAAACGAAGGCGTATTCTTAAAATCAAATGCACATCCTAGAGCATATGGAAATTTTGCTCGTGTAATTGGACATTATTCAAGAGATGAAAAAGTGTTAACCTTACAAGCAGCTATCAAAAAACTGGCCAATCTTCCTGCAAAACATTTAAAAATTCAAAACCGCGGTGAGCTAAAAACTGGTTATTTTGCAGACATTCTGGTTTTCGATCCTGCAAGAGTAAAAGACAATGCCACTTATGAAAAACCACATCAGTATGCCGATGGCATGATTGATGTTTTTGTGAATGGTATTGCTGTTTTTAAAGATGGTGCACCTACAGGTGCCGCTGCAGGAAAATTTGTAAAAGGCCCAGGATATAAAAAATAGTTTGTAATTCTTTATGGAAATAAATATTAGAAGAGCTGAAAAAAAAGATTGTATTCGAATATTGGAGCTCATAGTGGAGTTGGCTGTTTTCGAGAAAGCCCCAAACGAAGTTACCGTTACACTCAATCATTTTGAAGAAAGTGGATTCGGATTAAACCCTGTGTGGTGGGCGTTTGTAGCCGAAGTAGATGGCATAGTTCAAGCCTTTGCATTATACTATATACGTTACAGTACTTGGAAGGGGCAGCGAATGTATCTCGAAGATATTCTAGTGACTGAAAAAATGCGTGGTAACAAATTGGGGCAGTTGCTATTTGATAGACTGATCCTTGAAGCCAAAGAGAAAAATCTCCTCGGTATTGTATGGCAGGTTCTGGAGTGGAACGAACTTGCGATCAGTTTTTATAAAAAATATAATGCCAGCTTTGATGGAGAATGGATCAACTGCAGTATTAGCTAATGCCATTGACTTCTGCATCACGAAAAATTTTTTGAACAAGTCCTTGTAAAACTTTACCAGGGCCTACTTCTGTAAATTGAGTTGCTCCATCTGCTACCATTGCTTGTATAGATTGCGTCCAATTAACAGCACTTGTTAATTGATCGATGAGATTTTGTTTAATTTCTTCGGGATTACTAACTGCACGTGCAACTACGTTTTGATAAACAGGGCAAATAGCAATATTAAACTTTGTAGTTTCAATTGCAGCAGCTAATTCTTCTTTTGCGGGTGACATAAGTGGTGAGTGAAATGCGCCACCAACAGGTAATACCAGTGCACGTTTAGCGCCTGCAGCTTTCATTCTTTCACAAGCAATTTCAATTCCTTTAATCGACCCGCTGATTACTAATTGGCCGGGACAATTATAATTTGCAGGAACAACAACTTCTCCTGTTTCTGCCTGAATGGATGCACAAATTTCTTCAACTTTATCATCAGCAAGTGCTAACACTGCAGCCATCGTGGAGGGCACTGTTTCGCAGGCTTTCTGCATTGCTTTTGCCCGAATACTAACCAGCCTTAAACCGTCTTCAAAATGTAATACATGATTAGCAACCAACGCAGAAAATTCGC
>JAYUFN010000432.1:0-8291 GCA_043738705.1 Bacteroidota bacterium | reverse complement strand
GGTTACCTCCATGCAGGATCAATACTTTTCCGGTTGCTTCTACAGCGTGTTTGATCGCGCCATAATCCAATGGTTGCAGGGTTCTTAGCTCAAGCACGCCTAAATCAATATCAGGATGTTTTTGTTGATATTCCATTGCCCAATGCACTCCTGCACCATAAGTGATAATAGAAATATCAGATCCATGTTTTACCAGTTTCGCTTTCCCTATTTCAATTTCGTAATACGTATCAGGTACATTTCCACTAACACTTCTATACAATGCTTTATGTTCAAAAAACAAAACAGGATTAGGATCGTTGATAGCAGCGATCAATAAACCTTTTGCATCTTCCGGACTGGAAGGATACACTACTTTTAATCCCGGTACATGCGTAAACCAAGCTTCATTTGTTTGCGAATGAAAAGGACCAGCACCTACTCCACCGCCCGTTGGCATACGAATTACCACGTCGGAATTTTGTGCCCAACGATAGTGTAGCTTTGCCAAATTATTTACAATCTGATTAAACCCTACTGTTACAAAATCGCCGAATTGCATCTCCATCACCGACTTAAATCCTTCTAATGATAGTCCTAGTGCAGCACCTACAATTGCACTTTCACAAAGGGGTGTGTTGCGTACTCTTGCTTTTCCAAACTCCTCAACAAAACCTTCCGTAATTTTAAATGCTCCACCATATTCTGCAATGTCTTGTCCCATTAAAACTAAGTTTGCATGTTTTTGCATACTTTGATATAAGGCATCCTTGATTGCGTCAACTAATCTTTTTTCGGATACTGCTATATTAATATCTAAAGAATTAATATCTGGCGCATGCCTATTTTTTTGAACATTTGCGAACACATCATTGATTTCTGCCGCAGTATCGGGTAATAAATCCGCAGCTTCATAAGCTAATTGCAATTCCCACTCAATTTGTTCTTTAAAATTATTGCGGATATCTGCTATCTGCATTTCGTGGATCACATTTGTTTCGACTAGGTATTGTTCAAAATTTTTGAGGGGATCTTTCTTACCCCATTCTTCAAATAATTCTTTGGGAACATATTTAACACCACTTGCTTCTTCGTGCCCACGCATACGGAAAGTGATACACTCAATAAAATAGGGTTTCTGTTCTTTAATACAATATTCACGTACCCCTTTAATGGTATCGTAAACAGCTAAAACATCGTTACCATCAATACGCACACCTTCCATACCGTAACCCTTGGCCTTATCTACTAAACGACTGCAACGATATTGTTCGCTAATAGGAGTACTCAACCCATATCCATTATTTTCAATAATAAAAATTACGGGAAGATCCCATACCGCAGCCACATTCAATGCTTCATGAAAATCACCTTCACTCGTACCACCATCGCCCGAAAAAGCAACAGCACATTTTTTTTCATTTTTTAATTTATATCCAAGCGCCACACCATCCGCCAATGCCAACTGTGGACCAAGGTGCGAAATCATTCCACAGATATGATGATCACGGGTACCGAAATGAAAACTTCTTTCACGACCCTTGCTATATCCCTCTTTATTGCCCTGCCATTGCATAAATAATTTTTGCAAAGGCATTTTGCGCGATGTAAAAACGCCGAGATTTCTATGGAGGGGCATGATCCATTCGTCTTGTTCCAATGCCATGGTAACGCCTACTGAAATAGCTTCCTGTCCGATCCCACTAAACCATTTACTAATCTTACCCTGACGGAGTAATACCAGCATCTTCTCTTCGATCATCCTTGGGAGAAGAAGTTGCCGATACATTTCGATCAAGGTTTCGCTAGAAAGTTTTTTTCGATTGAATTGCATACACGCTCAACATTTAAGAGAACTAAGTTACTGTATTTGATGCCTCATTCATAACACAAAAAAACCGCACAATAAAATTGCGCGGCTCTTAAAAATTTGTTCTTCAATTAGTCTCTGCTACCTAATTTGCTCAACAGTTTCAAGATCTCGATGTATAACCAAACGATAGTTACTAATAATCCAAAAGCGCCATACCACTCCATAAATTTAGGAGCTCCTCTTTCAGCACCCTGCTCAATCATATCAAAATCGAGGATGAGGTTTAACGCCGCAATGGCAACAACAAATAAGCTGATCCCGATGCTTAATAAACTACTGTCATACATGAAGTTTATGTTTACACCAAACATTCTCAACACCATCGTGATCAAGTAAAAAATACCGATACCAAGCGTTGAGGCAATGATCACAGATTTTAATTTTTCTGTTGCTTTGATAATTCTAAAATTATACAAGAGAAACATTGCAATAGCTACCCCAAAAGTTAAACCCACAGCTTGAATTACCAATCCTGGATATTTTTCAGCAAACATTGCATTGAAAATTGCAGAAATTCCTCCAATAAATAAGCCTTCGAGTAAAGCATAAGCAGGTGCTAAAAAGCCCGCCCAGTTTGGTTTAAAAGTAATTGTAATAGCAGCGATCAATCCTCCAATCATTCCTACGATCATCCATACTTGCATGCTGCCTGCCCCTTTTTGTTCGAACACTTGCCAGTTATAGGCAGCGCCCGCGATTACCATAAACATTAAAAAACCAAATTTGTTAATCGTTCCACGAACACTCATCACGCCTTGATTGGCAGCTGTAATAGAACTGCTTCTATCAAACATCTTCTCAGTTAAGGTTGGATTACCAGATTTAAAAATTGCCATAAATTTATTTTTTTACAAATACAAATATACTAAAACTATTAAAGGGTATTAATCAACAACTCTCAATGAAAATATAAAATTTACAAACGGTAATTTCTATTTTTTTAACCCGGGGTAGTGGTCTACTGTTTCAAAAACGTATTTAGGATTTTTTTTCAAGATCTGTATAAATTGCACAAGCGATAAACTATCAGGAGTTCGTTGAAACATCCGATCGTGCGATAAAATCACCAAATGATTTTTGGTCTGACTCTGATTTTTTGCAAAAGCACTATCAACTTGAGCTGCCAATTTTTCAGGGCTTTGTATAGGTCTGGCATTTTTATGACTAAAATTCCATTCCAGATCCCAGCCAATCACATTGTATCCGGCACTATCTAATCGATGCACCACTGCACTCACTAAATGACTTGATTTAACTTTTCCTTCTTTTACCCAGGCACTATTTCCTGGAAGGCGAATAATTTTTTTCTGCACTTGCAAAGAATCCTGTGCACGAAGAAAAGTTTCGAAAGCCATATCGGGGTGTTGATAAAAATATTTATAGTGCTCCTTTGCATGGTCGTAGCTATGGTTTGCCAATAGAAATTCGGGATAGCCATTCCGAATCATACCTACTAATTTTTTACCATCTGATTTTTTTAGCTGGTGCAAAGCCACCATGAAAAATGTGGCTTTGATATCTTGATCCTTACAAATTTTATAGCAACCCATGGTTCCAGGCTGCGGACCATCGTCGAAAGTGAGGTAGATATATAGTTTGGTTGAATCTAATAAATAAGACCTTTCAGAAGATTTCGCAGCAGTACCGTTTACTTTAGCAGCATAAGCCTGTTTGGCAGAATCAGTAGCAATATCAGCTTCCGCAAACTGATTATTGCTGGTAGTATTATTACAAGCCATCCATCCAATCAACCCTACCAATAACAATCTCATTCCGTTTTTACCCTCCGCCATGCTTTCTTATTTGGACGGCAAAGATAAAGCATGTGTTAGAATTAATCTTTTTTACCCATTTTGAATTTTCGGTATGGATTAACATAGAAAATGCGAAAAATCAGGTTTTAAACATCGTTTTGGACGTATCTTAGCATACTTTTTTTACAAACCAGCGGCTTTTGCTGTGCAAAAAGTACTTAAATAATCACGTATTGCTAGCCAAGGCAGCAGTTAAGAATTGTACCTAATGACAAGAAAAGAAGAAGTTCTACAAGACGTAGTAATCAAGTTCGCTGGAGATAGCGGCGATGGAATGCAGTTAACGGGACAACAGTTTACCAACAACACTGCAATGCTAGGAATTGATCTAGCCACTTTTCCGGATTTTCCAGCCGAGATTCGTGCTCCAATAGGAACATTGGCGGGTGTGAGTGGTTTTCAGTTGCACTTCTCAAGCGAAAGGATCTATACTCCCGGTGATGATTGCGATGTATTGGTTGCTATGAACGCTGCGGCGCTCAAAGCCAATATGAAAGGTATTAAAAAGGGTGGAAAGATCATTGCTAATATCGATGGATTTGATACCAAAAATTTAAGACTTGCTAACTATCCCGATGGCGTAAATCCATTAAATGACGGCAGTTTGGATGGATACGAACTAACCAAGGTAGACGTTACCAAACTCACGCGCGAGTCGCTGAAAGACTTTACCGACCTAGGTGTGAAGGAAAGAGATCGTGCTAAAAACATGTTTGTATTGGGATTAATCTATTGGATGTATAACCGTAGTTTGGATACAACTAAAGATTTCTTGAAAGAGAAATTTGGAAAGAAACCAACCATTTACGAGAGTAATATCAAAGTATTGCAGGCAGGATATAATTATGGCGATACTACTGAATCTTTTACTACTCGATATAAAGTAGAGAAGTCGAAAATGGCACCCGGATTATACCGAAGTATTATGGGAAATCAGGCGTTGAGTTATGGCTTGATTGCAGCAGGTGAAAAGAGCGGCTTACCTATTTTTTTAGGTACTTATCCCATCACCCCTGCATCCGACATTTTACACGAACTGAGTAAATATAAAAGTTTCGGTATCCGCACATTTCAGGCCGAAGACGAGATCGCAGCAATTTCATCGGCAATAGGTGCAAGCTACGGTGGATCTTTAGCTATCACCACTACATCCGGTCCAGGTATGGCTTTGAAAGCAGAAGCAATGGGATTGGCAATGATCTTGGAAATCCCTTTGGTGATCATCAACGTACAGCGTGGTGGGCCATCTACGGGTTTACCAACTAAGACTGAGCAGAGTGATTTGATGCAGGCTTATTATGGAAGAAATGGAGAGTGTCCCATGCCGATTATTGCATCATCTACTCCGAGCGATTGTTTCGAAGTGGCATATGAAGCGTGCCGCATTGCCTTACAACACATGACTCCAGTAATTTTATTGAGTGATGGATATATCGCTAACGGTGCAGAGCCATGGAAGTTTCCAACCTCTGCCGACTTGAAGCCGATTGAAGTAAATTTCAAAACCACGAAGGATGATGGCGATGCGAAGTATATGCCCTATAAGCGTGATGAAAAATTAGTTCGTCCTTGGGCAGTACCTGGTACAGCAGGCCTTGAGCACCGTATTGGAGGTTTGGAAAAGCAGGATGTAACAGGTAATGTAAACTACGAGCCAGAGAACCACCAGCATATGATTAATGTGCGCCAGGCGAAGGTTGATAAAATTGCAGATTATATCCCTTTACAAACCATTGACAGTGGTGCTGAAAAGGGCAAAGTTTTAATCATTGGATGGGGTTCTACTTATGGCGCTATTAAGAGTGCTTGTCAAGAACTGCAGGCGGATGGGTTGGAGGTAAGTCATGCGCATATACGCTACGTTCGACCATTCCCTAAAAACTTGGGTGAAATCATTAAGAACTTCGACAAGGTATTGATTCCGGAGATTAACAACGGACAGCTCGTAAAAATTATCCGTTCAGAATATAATGTAGATGCCATCGCATACAACAAGGTAATGGGTATTCCAATCACCAAATCAGAATTGGTAGATAGGGTGCACAAACTTTTATAAAAGTATTTCAACGAATCCGAATTCAACAGATTCCGTTTTAACAAGAAGCAATCCTGAGTAAGGGTTGCTTCTTTGTTTTATGTATATTGTATAATAGGTTTAAAATAACGCAATCCAAAACAATGAATAAATCATCCGTACAAGTCAGAGAGGTGATACTTCCGAAAGATTTAAATGATGTTAGAAAACTTTGGTTTGAATACTTAACATGGGGAAATGGCCAAATGCAATCACTATACGGTGCTCATCCTCATAACCCTAAAGAAGCCGTTGAACAAGATATCGCATCAATTGATAAATTTCTACCTCCTCATGGCAGATTGATGTTAGCCATTTATGAAGGCAAGGTATGTGGACTTGGAAGTCTCAAAAGCATTAACCCTGAGATAGCTGAAATTAAACGGATGTATGTTGATCCTACATTCAGGGGTATTGGAGCAGGGCGTGCTATTCTTGGAAGTTTGATTTCAGAAGCTAGAAATGCTGGATATAAAAAAGTTCGATTAGATAGTCCTAAGTTTATGGAAGCCGCACATTCCCTTTACAGAAGTGTTGGTTTTAAAGACATTCCTGTTTATCCTGAGGTTGAAATTACAGAGGAGTTTAGGCAGTATTTATTGTTTATGGAATTAGATTTATTATAAATCATTAACTAAAAATGGAAAAAGTCATCATTGAAGAAAAATTGAAACTATTTACTGAATATTGGAGTCCGAAAATTGTAGGTGAGCTCAATGGTCAACATGTTAAATTGGTTAAATTTCAAGGAGAGTTTGTTTGGCACAAACACGACAACGAGGACGAAATGTTTTTAGTGATTGAAGGAGTGTTAAAAATGGAATTGAGGGACAAAACAATTGAAATTCATAAAAACGAATTTCTTATCGTTCCAAAAGGAACAGAACATAGACCAGTTGCAGACCAAGAAGTGTCTGTGATGCTTTTTGAACCAGCATCCACTTTAAACACAGGCGATACCGAAAACAAATGGACAAACCACAATTTAGAAAGCCTATAGAAAAATTTGAGAACCCAAGAAGCAACCATATCTCTTGATTGAATCATTGTTTTAAAATGGGCAGAAATACTTTCCAATTATCGAATTATTAAATTAAACTTAAAATTAATGTATTGCTTTCGATTTGCCGATATTGTCCTATCGATTGATTATATTACATAAGTTAAGTATAAACTTTTACCCTTTCAAATCCCCTATCCTTTTAAAATACTCTGTTTTTTTAGTACACAAAAAAATATATGCTAAAACTAATTGTGCCTTAGCCACAGACCATTGATGTTCCACAATTTGAAGCATCCAATGCCCTACCCTGATTTTTTTTAATAAAAAGCAGGCATAACCAACTTGATAACCCCACTTAAAATATAAAATTAAAAATTGTAACATGATCACACTAGTGTCCGGTAAAAATAGTTAATAGTTCTTTGAAAGTCTTGGTATATATGTGTTTCATAGGAAAATAGGTCGGTGACGATTTGAAATGGGTCATTTCATAACTTACTGTAAATCAGTTTGTTTATGAATCAAGGCAAATATGTTTTTTCGCAAATTGTCACTTTTCTACCTGCACGTATTTTTGATCGTTGTGTTAACTCCTTCAAAGGAGATAAATGGATTAAACATTTTACCTGTTGGAACCAAATGATGTGCATGATGTTTGGGCAATTAAGTAACCGTGATAGTCTTCGTGACTTACTTGTTTGCTTAACTGCTCATAAAACAAAGCATTATCATTTGGGTTTTGGGAAAAATATTTCAAGGTCGAATCTGGCAGAATCGAATGAGAAAAGAGATTGCCAAATCTTTGAAATGTATGCATATGAACTGATTGCAGAAGCTCAAAAAATATGTGTCTCAAATGTCGATTTTGATAAATCAATTACGGGTAATGTGTATGCTTTTGATTCTACCACTATTGATCTTTGTTTAAATGTTTTTTGGTGGGCAACTTTTAGAAGAGCAAAAGGAGCTGTTAAATTGCACACATTATTAGATGTTAGAACTGCCATTCCCGTCTTCATGCATATCACTCCAGCAAGTGTTCATGATGTTAATGGGTTAGATTTTATCAATTACGAACCAGGTGGTTATTATATCATGGACCGCGGCTACATTGACTTTGATCGCATGGCAACTATTGATAAGCATGATTCGTTTTTTGTTATAAGATCAAAAGCTAATCTCTCATTTGTTAGAGTATCCGCAGAGAAACCAGATAAAGCAAAAGGAGTCCTTAGCGACCAGCGAATTAAATTGAAAGGACTTAGCTCAATCGAGAAATATGAAAAGGTCTTTAGAAGAGTAAAGTTTTATGATTCGGAGCAAAATAGGTCTTTTGTTTTTCTATCAAACAACTTGACTTTGCCAGCAACTGAAATTGCATTACTCTATAAAAACAGATGGAAGATTGAATTATTTTTTAAATGGATTAAGCAACACCTGAAAATAAAATCATTTTGGGGTGTTTCTGAAAACGCTGTAAGAACTCAAATCTATATCGCCATCAGTACTTATACTTTAGTAGCAATCATCAAAGCAAAATTAAAATTG
>JAYUFN010000431.1:0-3023 GCA_043738705.1 Bacteroidota bacterium | reverse complement strand
TAAAAGATTTGAAGAAATGATAAAACATTTCGGTTGGCATTTCCCCAATTTTTTCACGTTGAAAACTAGCATCCCATACTAACCAATTCCTTCCTCCAAAATCAATTAATACGGAGGCTGAAGCTTCATCCATCGGCAATACAAAACCATATCGTTCCATTCCTCGCTTATCGGCCAATGCAAGCGCGAATGCCTCTCCTAATGCGATGCCGGTATCTTCAATAGTATGATGTTCATCGATGTTCAGATCCCCTTTAGTGGTAATATTTAAATCTAGTTTACCATGTCTAGCAATCTGGTCAAGCATATGATCAAAGAAACCCAATCCAGTATCAATCTTAGCCACTCCACTCCCATCTAAATTCAGTTCGATACTAATCTTTGTTTCATTGGTATTTCTTTGGTGCGAAATTTTGCGCAAGCCTAACTTTAAAAAACGATATATCTCAGCCCAATCGATCGTTTCAAGAGCTATAGCTGAACTTAAATTTAGAGCCGAATCAGCAATCTCTGTACTACCAAGACTTTCATCCATATTTAACCAGATAGCTTTACAACCGAGATTTTTGGCCAATTGCACATCAGTGATCCGATCTCCAATCACAAAAGAATTTGGTAAATCATAATCAGGGTTATTAATGAATTGGGTGAGCATCCCTAATGCAGGCTTACGTGTAATAGCATTTTCATCAGGAAATGTTTTATCAATATGCACGGAGGCAAAATAAATTCCTTCATTTGCCATGCTTTCCATAATGAAATCGTGTACGGGCCAAAAAGTTTTTTCGGGAAAAGAATCTGTTCCTAATCCATCCTGGTTTGTTACCATTACCAATTCATATTCCAGTTCCTTAGCGATGATCGAGAGATATTGAAATACCTTTGGATAGAAACTCAATTTAGCAAAATCATCAATCTGATAGGTAGGAGGCGCTTCATTAATAATGGTTCCATCTCTGTCGATAAACAATACTCTTTTCATGCACTATTTGTTTTTTGCTCTAACTGATTTCACTTCTGCAACTATTACAGATGATGCTTTATTTGTCCAACTATTTCTGATATAAGTTAATACATCCGCAATTTGTTGGTCATTCAAGTCCTTATGCGATGCCATTATATTTGAGTAATTTTCTCCATCCAATTCTAATCCAGACATTCCATTTAATACCACTTTAATCAATTTTGATTTGTCATTTCCTTTTACATTGGTACTACCATCTAATGGAGCATTTAAATGGGGCACACCCCCACCATCTGGTTGATGACAAGCTAAACACTGTAATAAATAAACATCTGCACCCCTCTTAATAGAGACTTTCAAATTATTTGAACCAGACTGCTTTTGTGCGATAGCTATAAAACTTATAAAACTGCAGCCCATTCCTATTATCCACTTTTTCATTCTTATTATTATTTTGTTTGATTGTACCTGATTTTATAAATCGTTCCTTTCGAATCATCTGAAACATATAATGAGCCATCTGGACCTTGGGCCAAACCACATGGGCGATGTGCTGCACCCCTTGTACCAGTTACCACTTCAACCCCTGAAAATCCATTTGCAAAGATTTCCCATTTGCCAGTGGGTTTCCCATTCTCAAATGGTACAAATGCTACATAATAACCTTCCTGAGGTAACGGTGCCCTGTTCCATGATCCGTGAAATGCAATAAACGCCCCATTTTTATATTTAGCAGGAAACTGATTGCCTGTATAAAACAATAATCCATTGGGAGCTAAATGCGCTGGGAAAGCCATTACTGGTTCAGCAAAATTTGGATCTTGTGATTCTTTTTTTCCATCCCCACCATATTCTGGTGCCACCATTTTTTTCTTAAATTCAGGATCGTAATAAATGTATGGCCAACCCGCATTTGTTCCTTTTGAAATAGCATACATCGTTTCTGCAGGTTTTTCTGCACTAGATCGATCATCATAATATTCAGGGAATAAATCGTGTAACTGATCTCTTCCATGTTGCATTACAAACAATTGATCGGCTGCAGTATTCCAGTCAAGCCCCACCACATTACGCAAGCCAGTTGCATATCGAATACCATCACCGTAAGTCTGATTCAGTTTATCAGCTTTAAACTGCCAGATGCCTCCTGCAGAGTCTAAGATTGGACAAGGCATTCGACCTTTTGAACCTTTTGTTCTATCCTGTTCTTGGCAAGAATTAGAATAAGCCCCAATATTTACATAGATATTTCCCACATTATCCAAAACAATTGATTTTGTTTCGTGCTGATTTCCTTTTTTTAATCCAGTAATGATTTTTTCGGGCTGAACAGTATTAATAACATCGCCATGGTCATCTAACTTGTAGCGAAATACCTCTTCATCAGATGATGCATAGAGATACCAGTTTTTAATAGTAATCCCGGTACCTCCGTAATTCCCAAAGCCCGAAATCTGTTCAAACTTCCCGTCGCCGTTTGCATCGTGTAATTTTAGGATACCCCTACCTGCTGCAACCCGACCCATCACTTTTACATATAAATCGCCCTGTGCTGTTGCAACTAAGTGCCTAGTTGTTCCTAAACTATCAGCAACTTTCATTGCAGTAAAGCCTTCCGGTAATTTCAGTCCTGCATTAACTGTTATTGGACCGTTTAATGATTTATTTTTTTGTAAAGTTGAATCGTTGGCTCTAGCTAATTGAGCTACCAAGATAAATAGTGAAATAAAGCAATAGTGGGATATTTTTTTCATACTAACTTTTATTAGGCGTTGAAAATACAAATCAAAATAGAATTATTGTGACTTTGTTTGATGATCGTACCAATCTTGCATGGCATCTATTAAAATAGTATTCTCTTTTTCAGATCCGATGGTGATTCTTAGGCAATTCTCGCATAGTTGCACAGAACTTCGATCGCGCAACACAATCCCCTTTTTCAATAAAAATTCATAGATTTTTCTGGCATCCTTAATTTTTACAAGGATAAAATTTGCATCTGAAGGGTATACTTTTTCTACTGTAGGCATTGATTCAAATACCAAAATCAATGCATTGC
>JAYUFN010000430.1:0-3028 GCA_043738705.1 Bacteroidota bacterium | reverse complement strand
TCCAATTGTTGGACCAGCGGCATGACCATGATATCCAATAGGATGGGTATAAATACTAGCCCTAATCCCTTCTTTTTTAGCTTCAGATAATGCGGATGATAAAATCTGGTTACCAGATAGGTTAAGTGCAAATTTGCTGGTGAGTATTTCTTGCAAACGATTCCCATTTACAAAAGCTTTTTGCAATGCAGCAGGCGCCGCTGTTTCTCCGGGTTTCAAAATATAAGCATGTTCCTGAACATCCGTATTCAAACGCAAATAGCTAATACCAATATCTACATGCAACAAATCGCCTGGTATAATAATTTCCTGATCCTTATTTGTAAATGCATTTAAATGATCAAAATTAGCACCATCATTTCTTTGAATTTCTACCGAAGGATGGAACCAGGTATCCAAACCAAGGTTACGAATTTTTTGCCTAAACCACCAAACCAGATCATCGGTAGTAGTAACTCCGGGCATAATTGTTTTTTCAGAAAACCCTTCTTCAATAATTTGATGCGTAATCTGAATAAGTTGAGGATATAATTGCATTTCTCTCTCTGTTCTTGTCTCAAGCCAACCAACACCCAATTTTTCTGCGCTTACAGTTCTTGACAGAAATGAAGCAGGAAGTTTTGAAATAAATAATTTTTGTTCGGTATAAGTTATTCCATCTGCATGCGCAAAATCTGTTGAAAAATTCAATCCTATTTTTTTTGGATTTCTCTTAATAATCAAATCTATCAAAGCATCCCATTGATCCGGAAACAGTTTCATATCCCAGGAAGCTTTTATTTGTTCACCCACATTATATCTGGCAATTGCTAGCTGTTCATTAATTTTTTTGGTTGAATCGTGATAAAATACCAGCATAGTTCTCCTTCTAGCTGATAACCATTCTGCAGGTAACATGGTTTTAAGAATCGGATCCTCATTATATTCACGACTTATTAGTACCCACATATCGATATTTTCTCTTTCCATCAATTTTGGAAGAAGATTTGTAAACCTTTCAGAAAGGATCTCATTTATAATCTTTGCTTGATTTTTTAGTGAAAGAATTTGTTGAGCAGAAATCTTAAAACAAAAAAACAAAAGGATTAAGAGTAGTTTGATTGATTTCATCTAATTGATTTAATGTTGGATATTAGTTATAATGATGCAACTTTAGCTTGTCTTGGAATAATAAAAGCTATTAAGTCATCTAGTTCTATCTCTGCTCTATTAGCCGCATCTTGAATTTCTTCTCTGGACACATTTGCGGCAAATGATTTTTCTTTAAGTCTTTTTTTTACACCCTTCACATCCATTCCATCATAACCACTTGGACGCATCAAAGAATATGCATGAATCAGTCCCGATAATTCATCAAAGGCGAAAAGCATTTTGTCCATATTATTTACAGGCGCTACACCAAAATGGTTTGGACCATGTGATGCAATTGCATGCATCACTTCTGGATCTATTTGTAAGTCTTCCAAATGTTCAATAATCTTTTTGCAATGTAAATCAGGCCATTGATCCCAATCCGCATCGTGGAGTAATCCAGCTATTTCCCATTTCCATTGACCTACTTCATCCAAACCTTCTTTTTCAGCTGCCCAACACTTCATTAAATGAGCAACCTGGCACATATGAGCTTGTAATTTTGGATTTAGTACCCAATCTTTAAATAGTTGAATTGCATCTACTTTTGATAACAAGTTACCTGCATTGACTGGGTTTCCAAATTCATTTCGATTTAATAATAATGACATTTTTCTCTTTTATAATTTTCTCAAAAAAGGAGGCTTGATTTTTAGTACTTTAGCCTCTTTCGCTCAATCACTATAAAAGTAACAGAACTATGTTTAAAAAATTAGTTTCATTTACCGCTTTTTTTGCTGTTGCGGTAATGCAGTTGACAGCTCAAACAACACCACCGCCACTTCCGCCTCAGTCTGGAGGAAATTCCACGCGAACGATTGTTTCCGAAGTAAAGTCGAAATATGACCAACACCTTTTATTTGGGCCCCTATTTTACCCAAATGCAGGAAATGAATTTCGTGCGGCAAGTGGAGAACCAGGTCATGGTTATTGGCAGAATAGAGCTGATTATAAAATTGTTGCTTCTTTAAATGAAGACAAAAACGAAGTCACCGGTTCAGTTACGATTAACTATAAAAATAATAGTCCACAAGAATTACTCTATATCTGGTTACAGTTAGATCAGAACTTATACGATTTACAATCACGCGGGCAGGCTAAAATGCCAGCAACAGGACGTAGTAGATATGGTGATGCAAAAAGTACATTCAGTGGTGGATACAAAATAACTTCTGTTCAATTAATATCAGCAGGAAAGCCGTCAGAAAATATCCCTTATGTAATTACAGATACCAGAATGCAATTACGTTTAGCAAGAGCACTTGCTGCCAGAACGGGTATTGTTTCCGTAAAGATTGATTATAGCTATATCATTCCTGAATATGGTTCAGACAGAACGGGTATTTTAAAAACTAAAAATGGTAATATCTATGCAGTTGCTCAATGGTATCCAAGAGTATGTGTGTTTGATGACCTACAAGGTTGGAATACTTTACCCTATTTAGGTGCTAGTGAATTTTATTTAGAGTACGGAGATCTTGAAGCTACGCTAACAGTTCCAGCATCCCATATCGTTGTGGCATCAGGAGAGTTATTAAATGCACAGGAGGTATTGACTCCTTTACAATTAAAGCGATTCAATCAGGCTAAGATGAGCGATGCAACGGTGACAATTCGTAGCGAAGCAGAAGTAACTGACCCTTCTTCTAGACCTTCAAAAGAAACTTGTACTTGGAAATTTTCGATCAGTAATGCACGCGATTTTGCTTGGGCAAGTTCCAAAAGTTTTATCTGGGATGCTGCTAAAGTTAATCTACCAAGCGGAAAAAAATGTTTTGCAACAAGTGTATATCCATCCGAATCAGCTGGTGTAAAAGGCTGGGGTAGGGCCACTGAATATACAAAAGGGAGTATTGAAAATTATAGTAAACGTTGGTTTGAATTTCCTTATCCAGTT
>JAYUFN010000429.1:0-3029 GCA_043738705.1 Bacteroidota bacterium | reverse complement strand
AATATCGGCACCCAAGGTTAATGGATTTTGTAAATAAGGGGAAGCAAAAGTATTATCGACACAGAGTAAAGCTTTTGCTTTTTTGGCAAGGATAGCTACTGCGGCGATATCTGTAATATTCATCAATGGATTGGTTGGTGTTTCGATCCAGATGAGCTTGGTATTTGAACTAATGGCACTACTAATATTTGCAATATCAGTTGTATCAACATATTTAAATTTGATTCCGAATTTGGCGAATATTTTTGTAAAAAGGCGATAGGTTCCACCGTACATATCGTTCGCGGCTATTACTTCATCTCCTGGCGATAATAGTTTAATTACGGCATCCGTTGCCGCAACGCCACTTCCAAAGGCCAATCCATATTTTCCTTGTTCGATAGTTGCATAGGCTTCTTCCAAGGCTTTTCTGGTTGGGTTCTGACTACGAGCATATTCGAACCCCTTGTTCACTCCAGGAGCTTCTTGCACATAGGTAGATGTTTGATAGATAGGAGTCATGATAGCACCAGTGGAAGGGTCGGGTTCCGCTCCAGCGTGTATATATGTTGTTCCTAGTTTTAGTTTCTTGTTGCTCATATTATTATTTTTTTGAACCAGCGTTTTCATCCAATAATGTAATTGGCAAACTCGTTTTAATATCATCCCATAATACAATCATATTTGCTCCGTATTTGACATCTTCAAAATAGATCGTGAATGCTTCAATACTTTCACTATTTTTTTCTACATCTATATCTATTTTGGCAATATCCTTTTTGTTATCGTACGAGAAATTTCCCCAGCAATAATTATCTTTATTAAATATGATGGTCCATTTTTTTTCGGTCGGTAAACAGTAAAGGGTATATCTGCCTTTTGGTAATACTTTACCAGCAATTTTTACTGACTTAAAAAATTCTATTTCTGTTGCTTCATTAGCGCCAAGTCTCCACATTTCATTGTATTGAATAATACCGCCAAAAATAGTTCTGCCATTTTTTAAAGGGCGACTATAAATAATTCTTGCGATGGGTAGATCTTTGGCTTTGCCACTCATCTTTAGAATTGGATAGTTAGCAGGCCAATAACTCATATCCATTGGAGATTTATCGAGGTCGGTTGGCTTTTGTTGTGCTAGTGTAAAAATGCTGGATAACAGGAAAATGGAAAAAAGTACTTGTTTCATGGTAGAAATAAGATTTAGGTATCAACAAAGATAAGCGGCTATTTGATTTGCAATCGATCCAACTCTAATTCTGCAAATTTTTTAACATCCGGGAAAAAAGATTCGTATTGCGCTTTTAAAAACGCATAATTATCTTCAAAGTTTTTAAATGCCTGGCGATGATCGTCAAGATATTGAGCTCTTCTTACCAATCCACCGAAACTTTTTTCAATTGCTACAGGGTAACGATAATTATAAAGCCAATTATGCGAACTCATGTGTGGCAGCTGAGCGGCGAAGCGTTCTGGTAAAAAATTAATATTTTCTTTTAGTTGGGCGTATATATTCTCTGTATAGCGATGCCACTCGTTCTCCGATAGTTCATTTAAGTCAAGCGCCAAAAAGTGATCATAAACTACATCCATAAATGCTCCGGCATATAAGCCAACAGATGATTTGAAAACCTGTTTACCTATTTGTGTTGCCAAGTGATGATCTGTGTAATGATCAATTGCGCGATGTAGTCTAATTCCTTGCTGAATGCCAAGAGGATAGTCGTATTGTTTCTTTCCTTTTACATAATCGCTGATCATATTGCCCACCAGAATCTCGGGTTGCTGAAAAGACAAATATGCGTGTGCGAGTAAATTCATAACAGGATGATAGTTTAAAAACAGTCTATTTTTTTACTGCTTCTTTTAAAATCCAGTTGGCAGCAATGGTGGCAGCTTCTGGTGAGAATGTTTCATCTATCGATTCATAAGACTGATCCTTCCCTTGTGAAGTTTGGAATAAGTGGTTAAGCCCTTGCAATTCTTTTATTTGGTAGTGTTTATTACCTGCTTTTTTTAATGCAGCATCTATACCAGCGAGATTTTCTGAACTGGTTATTTGAGTATCATTTGAACCGTTTAATGCGAGAACAGGTATTTTAATCTTTTCAAGATTTATTGATGGTTGATAATTCAAAAAATAATTGAGCCAGTATAAAGCATTTTGATATTGTGTAGCAAGCTTTAAAAAACTTTCTTCAGGATTGGCAAAAAATAGTTTTGTTTCCTGACTATCGGTTACACTTTCTTTCCATTTTCCGTAGCTAGCCTTCATTTGATCTGTGACCGTTTTCAAATCGGTCGATTTCGAAAACGATTCATTTAATTTATTCACAATATCCGTAGCCGATGCTTTATCTATAGCAGAAAGATTGGGCTTGATGATATTTCTTCCCATCTGAAAATCCCAGATTTCTTGACCTCTGATTCCTGGGCCTGCAAGTAAAACCAGAAATGCGACCAGCTTATTTTTAACTGCCACCATTGGTGCAATCATACCACCTTCGCTGTGACCCATCAATCCGATTTTTTTTTTGTTTATATCGGTTCTACTTAGCAAATAGTTGATACTATTGTTTACATCGCTTGCAAAATCTTCTGAAGTTATTTTTTTAAAATCTCCAGCGCCAATATTGCTTTTTCCAATTCCCCTATCATCTACGCGCAAAACTCCAATGCCTTGTTTAGTAAGTTGATCTGCTAATACAGCATAAGTTTTATGTTCGAACATGCTACCGTCTCTATCTTGTGTTCCGCTACCCGAAATAATGATGACAGTTGGAAAATCTGTTTGATTCGTTGGTTTGGTAAGTGTTGCACCATAGTGGATAGTTTTATCGGTATTATTATATTCCACTTCTTCCGAAATGTAACCAAACGGCTCTTTAGGCGTTTGTGCTCTAATTTTTACTTTCTGTTTAGGAATTTCATCATCCTTTAGTCTTCTCATGTGCAATGGGATCAATACAGCCCCTTGATGAAAAATTCCTTTTAGAGAATCTTTTCCATCCCAACTAGCACGGTAATCGCCCTTGATAATTTGTATATCG
>JAYUFN010000428.1:0-8393 GCA_043738705.1 Bacteroidota bacterium | reverse complement strand
TCAAATCAAGGAAAAGGTACAATGAGATTTAAAAGACCTCTAAAAGCAGATCCTATTTCAAAAAACAATAAGAGTGCCATTAAAGAACTACTTAATTTAATTACGTTTGGTCTAAATACTAATAAATATTTAAATAGTAAATTAAATGACCTTAAAGTAATAGGAGCTCAACTAGATGAAGTTATTTTAAAAGAATATAGAGATAATTTTGAATAAAAAAATATAAATAGTATGTCTTGAAAGAAAGTGGACAGTTTTGTTGTAGTGGAAAATCCATGTTCATTGATCCCCTCTCTCCAGTATACCATGACCTAGTATGTCACCAGAGAATATTAAATGGAATTCTAAAAAAACTGAATGAGTAATTTGGAAGAATGTATATGGAAATGTATTACGACAAAACTGGCGCCTATTAAATTATGATTCTTTGTTCTTGATTAGTACCAGTTTCAATTTAATCCTCCATCGATTTGATATACTTGTCTATACTTTTCAATTTCTTATTCACCTTAATTAAATCAAATTCATTGAGATTATATTTTCCGCCAGCCCATCTGATCGTTTCTTTATACTCCTTATGTTTCTTATCAGATATGATATTGAGGAAGTCATAAAAACCACCGATGCCGCCACAATCTTCTGGTGGACATTTTAATTCACCGCCAGCGCAGAACGGTAATTGTTGATTATTAGTTACAGAACCAAATCTTTCAATTACAACGGTGTGCATCCAACTATCACCAAAGTCATACCAGTATTTGAATTCTTCCCCAGTTTCATTAACTAAATCAATCAGTTTGGTTTCTTTACCATCAATAATTTTATCGTCATCCAAGCCTTCCATATTGTCATACACTTCTCCCACGCGATAACCTTCAATTATAAATTCGAATAAATGGGAGTTTGTCCAGCCCATTACAAGTTGAATAACATGGTGAAGTTTATAAAATGATATATCCTTGGAAACAAGTACTTCTCGCCAAATAGATGGGTTGGTTTCATCTAAACGGATTTTTATGTGGATCGCTTCAATCATAATAGTTACAAAATTAAAAACACTAAAGGTGTTACATGTTTTTTGACAAAGTTCGTGATTACTTCAGATGAAGAATCTAAAAAAACAGAAATAAATAATAACTTCTTATTGGGCTTCTACTGACAGAAAAGATTTTGGATCAATTATCGGCAGTATAGCTTGGTGTAAATAGGTCCCTTTAAACGTTGTAAACATAGCACCACGAGTTGTAGAAATTGAAATAGAGTTTAGTATTTCAACTAATTGTGGATTAACAATCATCTTTCCATTAGAATCGATTTCCACTAACTCAGAAAATTTCATAATCTCATAAATACAACTTGTTACTATTGAACCTAAGATTTCTTTTTGGTCAAAAGATTTCACTTCTATATTAACAATTACAAAGAGTAATTTTTTTTCGGCATCCCCTTTTGATTCAATAGTGATATTAAAATTGAAATTATTAAGAGGAACGGCTTGAGAGGATGGCATGTTGATTGCGCTCTTCAATAATTCTATGCCTGTAAATTTAATTTCGGCGGAAAAATTCTTATTTTTTTTTGCTTTTGGCATAACTAAAAATTAGATATTTTGGATCTTGGGGTACTATAAAATTGATTGCTTCCTGTTAAATATTTCGCTGATGCTTTTTTAGAAGGAGAACTAACCATATCTCCATATTTATTTATAAATAAATTATTTGGAGTTGCTGGAACATCACTATTTATTTGAGCCTTTAGTTTATAAATTACTTGTTGAATATTTTTAGGCACTAAAATTTCTTCAATGGCAATATTTAAAGCAAAAGCAATCTCCGTTAAGGTTTCCAAAGTCATATTATGAGTACCACTTAGCCACTTAGTAATTACAGAAGGTTCTTTATTTACAATTCCTGCAAACTCGCTTTTGCCTAGATTTCTTTCAGCTAAAAGGTCATCTATGCGAGCGGCTAGTTTCATGTTGTTTTTAATCTTCTCTTTTTCTAAAGGAGTGATTTCGCTTAATAATTCATTAATTAATGGGCTACTGAATTTTCTTGCTTTTTTCTTAGTCGTCATCATTGTCAGTAAAATTTAGCTCTCCTTTCAAATGAAACCCGTCCTTCGACCATTGCAAATCATTTGATGAGAGAAGTTGAAAAATTAGTGCTGAGATTTTAATTATTTCCTCAGCTTCCAGTTTAAGTTTTGGATCATTTTGCCAAGCTTGTATAATTAATGGTTTAGGGCCACCACCACCTAATATAATTGCTGGTTTACCGTACCTAATACAGTATAATCGTAATTTACTATCTGGGACGTCATATAATGCACAAACACCGTTACCTGGCTTACCTTCTTTATGTTTAAAAAATATTTCTCTTGCACCTGTGGTTTTTCCAATTGTTTCAAGTCTATTTAAAATATTAATTACTTCATTTTTATATGCTATAATATTCTCTTTGATGAAATACTCAAATAAAGTAATATTATCGCCTCCTACGATTACTGAGTAGATAGTTGTTTCACTACCAGACAACTTTTCAAGTTCAACATTTCGTAATTCACCTTTGAGAATAATGGGATGTAAAAGCTCTTTATTTTTACTTAAAACTAAAATTGTTTGTAAATGTTTAAGATTATATCTGATAATACAAGCAAAAATATGTCATTTCTTTACTTTTAAGTAAAATAAATACATAAACTTGTTGAATAATTATGCTTGTTTTGAAATTAAGTTATGTAGATTGATAATAGGAGGTCTGATTGGCCTCCTATTAATATCCGCGGTAGCCATTACAACCCTCTTAACCGATTGTTTGACTAAAGGCAGCGTATTCGCTGCCAAAAACATATTATTACAGAAAGGAATTCTTTAATGATTTCTGCTAATGAAAATAAATGTTTAAAAACAGTAACAGATTATAATTTCAAATCATCAATTTTTTCTTTGTCACCATCGGAGTTCACTATGAGAAATTTTGATGGAGAAATAGCCAGACTATTAACTGAATATGGTATCGGTGGGAGGCTTACAAGTAGCTTCGTACTTTATTATTCGTTTCGAGGATACGTGCATTACCATCCTGCGCATAAAGGCAGTATCCAAAACTCACCAATAACAGCAGCATACCGATTCTTATAGTTATTTTCATTTCACTGGTTTTTTTCAATACTTTAATAAAAGGATTCTCGATTTATTCTTTTTCACTTAACTGCCAAACATGCATGGTTGAACAGAAAATCATTAGGGGGATTTCCATAGTTGCTCTATTTCTTCAGGGAGAATGCCATGAATCCCACGGATCTCTAATTCCTGTTCGATATATAAATTGATTTTACCTTTGTATTTAGTTGACTCTAGGATAAGAAAGCCTTTTATCTTTTGCTTTAATGCAAATTGCAGTTCCGACAAAGCTGGTTTTTTTTCAGAAGCATTTCGGATAACGACTCCAAGTTCACTAACCAGTTCATGTACCATGGGAATCAGGTCAGGCTTTCTGACACGTGCTTCAATTGCTTCCTGCAAATTGTTTTGTTTTGAAAATAAAAAATGGCTAATGTCTTTTTTATAGAGTGGAAAATCCACGGTCTTAGTACCCCAAACTCCATTTATGCTTGACCCCATTTAAAAATTACCGTTTAGTATTTGTAAGATTGGCACAACTATTTGAATTTGAATACTTCTTGGGGATCATTTAGACAAGGCGAAGATGGGTGATTGAAATTTGGAGATACTAGGTCATGGTCTACAGGAGAGAGGGGATCAATGTACATGGATTTTCCATGTAGACTAAGTATGGCATCGATTTCACATGTTATTATAATTTAGGTGCAGCACGTTATTATAATTTTAATACAACATTTTATTATAATTTTGACACAGTACTTTATTATAAATTAAATACACAAATATGGCAACCCCTGCTGAAAAACTTGCCGAATCCCTTCAAACCCTGCACAAATTGCAGGAGGAGAGAAAGGTTGCAATTCATACGGACGAATTGAGCCGCCTGGATCGAGAAAGGCTTGCAAAAAATGGCTTCCTGAAAGAAGTGACACGTGGTTGGTATATAATATCAAGACCTGACGAAAAGAAAGGAGACAGCACTTCATGGTATAATTCCTTTTGGCATTTTTGTGCGAGATTTTTAAATGATAAGTTTAAAGATACTTGGTGTATTTCAGCAGAACAATCAGTACAGCTACATGCTGGGAACTGGACTGTGCCGGATCAATTAATTATAAAATCGCCAGACGCAAATAACTTCAAAACAGAGCTGCCAAACAATACATCCCTGTTTAGCATGCGTTCAGAATTGCCTGTCAAAAAGGAAACGATAGAAATAGATGGGATCAGAATGCTGTCTTTGCCATCGGCTCTGATTCATTGTTCTGAAAACACATATATAAAAAACGCAACAGATGCCAGAACAGCATTATCGTTGATTAAGGATAGTTCTGAGTTATTGGGGCTTTTATTAGATGGTAATCATAGCACAATTGCGGGAAGACTTGCTGGTGCTTTTCGTAACAACAAGCAGGAAAAAATCGCCAATGATATAGTTAAAACTATGAAATCAGCAAGTTTTTCGATTAGAGAAGCTGATCCATTTAAAACTGAATTAACTATTCATCTGTCTGTAAAGGAAAGATCCCCATATGTAAACAGGATTAAACTGATGTGGAATGATATGCGAATTCCTATTATAAAAATATTTCCTGCGGCTCCTGGTTTACCGGCAGATAGGAATGCTTATATGAAGAATGTGGATAGGATTTATACCACTGATGCATATCATTCTTTGTCTATTGAAAAATATAGGGTGACACCGGAACTAATCGAAAAAGTTCGCGCTGGAGGGTGGGATCTTTTCGCAAATGAAGATGAGAAAAAACAAAAAGATGCGATGGCGGCAAGAGGATATTGGCAAGCTTTTCAACAAGTTGAAAAAAGTATTACAAAAATACTCGATGGCGTAAATGCTGGCGAAGTTGCGGATGCCGAGCATGGCGATTGGTACCGGGAACTTTTTGCTCCAAGTGTAGTTGCTGGTATTTTAAAGGCTTCTGATCTGGCAGGCTACAGAAACCACCAAGTATACATTGGTAACTCCAAACATACTCCTCTAAATCAAGAAGCTGTTAGAGAAGCAATGCCGACTTTATTCGAGTTATTACAGGAGGAAAAGGAAGCATCCGTGCGCGCGGTTTTAGGACATTTTGTTTTTGTATTTATTCACCCATATATGGACGGAAACGGAAGAATGGGTCGTTTCCTGATGAATGCAATGCTAGCATCTGGTGGTTATCCCTGGACTGTTATTCCAGTTGAAGTAAGAGATGAATATATGCAAGCTTTGGAAAGTGCCAGTGTAGATCAGGATATTGAACCTTTAGCAAATTTTTTAGCTAATCTGGTTGACAAAGGATTAAAAGGTGAGCCTCTGGCTAATCTTAAATAATATTGCAGTTATGACAAAAGAAGAAGAAAATAGTATTCTTGATCAGATTCGACTATCACTTAAAGAATATGCATTCGGTGATATTAATGGAAAATCCACGGTCTTAGTACCCCAAACTCCATTAATGCTTGACCCCATTTAAAAATTACCGTTTAGTATTTGTAAGATGGCGCAACTATTTGAATTTGAATACTTCTTGGGGATCATTTAGACAAGGCGAATAGGGGTGATTGAACTTTGGAGATCCTAGGTCATGGTCTACTGGAGAGAGGGGATCAATGTACATGGATTTTCCATAACCTACTTAATAGTAAGTATTTATTTTACTTTTGAGAATCAAATACCGAGTCCTAAATATAAAAAATATTTATAGGAAGTCCGAATTGTACAGCGAATTGTTCGTTTATAATAAATTGAACAGCCCCGTTTTTAGAGACGCTCAATCTAGCTGGCACTAGTATCTCGTTAGCTTTTTATCTGTCAATTAAGTCAAACTATATTGAGAAAAATCATTGAAAAAATGGATAACTTATTTAAAACTGACAAAGCACTTAAACAACTCGACGAACTTAGGGAAAGCCTACAACTCTTTGAGAATATCTCTAAGGAACTGTTTGATTATAAATTTGCATTGGATGAATCTTCAATTATAGCAATTACCGACCAAAAGGGAATTATTATCAAGGTAAATAGTTATTTCTGTAAAATATCAAAGTACAGCGAGGAAGAGTTAATCGGGCAAGACCATCGTATAATTAGTTCGGGTTACCATACTAAAGAATTCATTCGAGAATTATGGCTAACTATTGCCAATGGGAAAATATGGAAAGGTGAATTAAGAAACAAGGCCAAAGACGGAACCTTTTATTGGGTGGATACTACCATTATTCCTTTTTTGACAAAAGAGGGGAAACCATATCAATATCTTTCTATCAGGTCAGAAATAACCGCTCGCAAGGCGGATGAAGATAAGCTAATACAGCTTGCTGCAAATTTGATAGCTCTTAACAAAACTGCTTCTCTATACGAAGAGTTAAAAAAAGCGCAAGTAGATCTGATCCTTAATAACAAAGAACTTAAAAAGGCGAATGAAAGGTTTGATCTGATGGGTAAAGCAACCAACGAAGGATTATGGGATTTGAATCTTGAAACCGGCCAACTTTGGGCTAATGATATACACCAACAAATATACGGACTATCATTGGCTGATCCTGTTCCAAACTATGAAGTATGGAAACACAGAATACATCCCGAAGACAGAGATCGAACTGTTAAAACCTTTGAAGACTCGTTGACATCGGGATGCGACTTTTGCACCTTTGAATACCGGTTTAATACAAAACGTACAGGATATATCAATATACTTGGTCGCTTCCTTATCGAACGCAACACTGAAGGAAATCCAGTTCGGCAGATTGGTAGTATGATAGATATTTCAGACCGAATAAAAAAAGAAGAACAGTTGGTTAGAAGTGAAAAACATCTGCAACTAGTTTTGGATACCAGTCCAACATGTATAAAATTAGTCAATAAGAGCGGCTTATTAGAAGCTATGAATCTTTCGGGACTTGTCATTTTAGAAGCTGATAGCTTTGAACAGATTAAGGGCAAATCGCTTTTAGATATTATTAATAAGCCATATCGGAGAGCCTTTGATCAACTAACCAAAAATGTATTTAAGGGGAAATCGGGGGTGTTGAAATTTGAAATAACCGGGCTAAAAGGATCGTGTAAATGGTTGGAAACATTTGCAGAGCCATTGAAAGATGAAGAAGGAAAAATAATATCACTTCTCGCTACTACACTAGATATTACCGAAAGTAAAAAAAGAGAAAATGAAATTTTGCAAGCCATTCAACGGTATGAACTTCTTGCCAAAGCCACAAGTGATACTATTTGGGATTGGGATATTAAAAATGACATTATTTTGTATAATGAAGGAATCTTTCATATGTTCGGATACGAAAAATTAAGTATTGAAAATATTTCGAACTGGTGGGAAACTAAAATACATCCGGATGACCTGCAAATAGTTTTAAAAGCAATCTCTTCAGCCTTTATAAAGCAAAGCTCCAATTTACAATTAGAATATCGTTTTCGCTGCGCTGATGAATCCTATAAATATATTTATGACAGGGCTTTTATAATTTATGACAAACACAATAAGCCTTATAAGCTTATTGGTGCTATGCAGGATACTACCAAACTTAGGGAGAATGAAATTAGTTTGATGGAATTGAATCAAAATCTACAAAAACAATCAAAAGAGCTTACCACATTGAACGAGGAATTAGAAGTGAATAATGGTGTCCTTAAAGAAATTGCATTTACACAATCGCATATCGTGAGGGCCCCATTGGCAAGGATGTTAGGTATTGTAAATGTTATTAAAGATATCAAAGTGGGTTCACCTGACTACGAAGAATGGATTAAGCACTTTATCGCCTCCGGAAATGAATTGGATACTATCATTAAGGATATTGTGAATAGAACAATCATAAAAAAACCAGATACGCTTTAAGGGGTTTAAATAATTTGGAATAAAATTCAATCGCTAAGATTTAGCAGCCTTCAATATATACTCAATAGTACTATAATAATATCTTTTACCACCACGTTTGGTTTTATAACCTTTTTCATTTAAGAACTTTGAGATTTCAAGAAGTTCTTTGGTGTTACGAGCCAACCTCGCAAGCTTCGAAAATATGATTCCAGAAATGGTACCATCTTTAATATCTTTGAGCATTCGTTTGGTTTCGTTGTAATCCATGATAGATTTACCAGACAAAGCATCTAATCTATACACAGTAATTACATTCCATCCTTTCACTTCTGCATACATCTTTGCACGTTGCTCATTGTAGGTAGTAATTGAATTATGCACCGGGATAGTAATTGAAAAGTGCACCAGTCAGCAGGCAGTAAATATAG
>JAYUFN010000427.1:0-8398 GCA_043738705.1 Bacteroidota bacterium | reverse complement strand
ATTACCAATACTAAAGCAGGAACATCCGGATATTTTGAAGTAAAAGAAAAAGCCAATGAACAGTCTACAAGTGTGGCTACCAAACAAATTCCTTTTACCATCAATACCAATGGAACAGCATCTGTAAATGTTCCATCTGGCGATAGTTATGAATCAACTATTAATATGTATTTGAATGGAGCTTTACAAGATCAAGTATTTATATCGGACGGTAACTGGGCTGTAAATACGAACACTGCAAGTAGTTTTGTTAAAACGTTTACTGTAAATAACGATGGTAAACGTGTGGTAGACAGCAACGACGATTTTCTTTTATTTAGGAATGTACATGTAGAAGCTACTACTCCAGATTATATTTCAGTTTATAAATTACTGCGAGGTGGTGGTGCAGCTCAGGACTTAACTGGATTTAAATCATTCCAGTTTACCGCTGCTGCAAATGGGGCATCCATGAATATTACACTCGTAAAAGCTGGTGTATCAAATTGGTCTGATCAATATAGTTTAAGCGTTCCACTTTCTTCAGATACAAAAGATTATAAAGTTAACCTGAACGATTTTAAAACAGCAACTGGTAAGGATAAGATCAATCCAAATGATATTACCACAGTAATTTTCGCGTTGATTTCTAATACAGGTAAAATCACAAGCATTAGTGCAGACATTAGTAATGTGTCGTTTTCGAAAATTGATTTTGCGTATTTGAATAGTTTAAATTCTTTAGAATTAAATGCCTATCCAAACCCATCGAAGGGAAGGTTTAATGCAAATTTCAAATCAACGAAAGCAACTAATTTAATCTTAACACTAAGAGATGCGAATACAGGTGTTCCGGTACTAACACAAACGATCAATGCGCAAGTAGGAAACAATTCTGTACCCGTATCGTACGACCATAAATCTGTGATGAGTAGTTATATCTTAAGCCTAGAAGGACAAGGTATTCGTTATGCACCTAAAAAAGTATTAATTGATAAATAAAACCACTTTTATGCATTTAGATTTTTATGTTTTCTCCATTGTGTTTTTCATAATTATATATTTTACACACAAACCTAAAAAGCAAAAAATTAAAGAGCAATAGCAGTTTAAAAAATGACCTAACGGATAGGGTCAGTAATCGATTTGTTAGTAATCCCCGTTTTTATATCCGTACACTAGCGAGCTTCTCCTTAAAAGAGAAGCTCGTTTTATGATGTATCAACTCATTTCAATTAAGGCTCTAACCAGTGTATCGAGTTCTTTAGTTGTAGTAAAAACATTTGGGGCGATGCGACAGCCGTGTACATTTGCACCATCAATTGCAACTGTATAAATTCCGTATTTTTTTAATAAAGTTTCAGCTAAAACTGCAGGGTTCATTCCATCAATTCCTACATTAGCAATTGCGCATGCGCGCTCTGGTTCTTTAGGGGTGTTGATGATTACTTTGCCTTTATTGCGCACTTTATTAGTCCAATACTGTTGCAGATAACGTAAACGAGCTTCTTTTTTTTCAGGCCCCAATTGTTGATAATAATTGATAGCATCTTCAATGGCTAAATCAGTATGCACTGGGTGCGTACCTAAATGATTCAAACGACTAATTGTTTCGATCGAATCACTCTCGGCAAGTAAGGGCCATATTTTTTTGATCTTTTCTTTGCGCACATATAAGATACCTGATCCCAAAGGAACACATAACCATTTGTGTAAACTTGCCCCGTAATAATCACAATGCAAGTCGGATATTTTAAATTGAATGTGTGCAATTGCATGCGCCCCATCAACCATTACTTCCACTCCCTTGCTATGAGCCATATCGCAGATTTTTTTTACTGGCATGATCTGACCCGTAATATTTACCATTTGTGGAAGCATCATCAGCTTTGTCTTAGCCGTAATTGTGTTGGCATATAACTGAACTAGTTCCTCGTCACTTGAAGGATGATTAGGAATGGATAAAACTTTATTTACGATTCCATATCTTTTTGCCGATTGTTTAAACATTTCCAGCATCGATCCATAATCTTGTTCGGCCATAATCGCTTCATCACCTGCTTGCCAGGGAAATCCGCCGATAATCATATCGAGCGATTCTGTTGTATTTCTGGTAAGTACCAATTCTTCAGGAGCACAGCCTGCTAGCTCGGCAACTTTTGCTGCCATATTTTTTTTATTATTAAACTGAACTGTCCGCATATAATATGACCCTTCATAATTTACATCTCTAATATGCTGGATATAATTTTCTAAGATTGGTTTTGGTAAAATATTATAATAACCATTTTCTAGATTAATATACGCTGGTTTCAATTGGTAATGGTTCCTGATACCTTCCCAAAACTCCTCGTTCGAGGCTAATTCCAATGCTGGTTTATTTCCTTTATTGGTGATCCATTTATTTAAAGAATCTACCGTAAAAGAGGGGCTTACTCCAACAAGGGCAAGGCCTTTTAGAAAACTTCGCTTATCCATAGATTGTTTTTATATTTTCTACTATTTATCAGATTTCAAATTAATCTATTCTTTTAAAAAAATGAATTTCTTTCTTTCGAGGAAGTCCATCTAACTGCTTCAATCCAATATTGGCTTAAGTTTGTGCAATGCACTCATTTACAATTTCCAGTAAAATTATTATCACCTGTCATAAATGGTTATCACCATCTCTACAAAAAGAAGTAGTTGCCATGGGCTTTAAGATTGATAGAGTATTTCAAACTGGTTTGGAACTAACCGGAACCTTAAATGACTGTATTCGTTTGAACCTGAATTTACGATCTGCTAGTCAGGTAATGTATTCCCTCAAATCTTTTATTTGTAATAGCCCAGACGAATTATATCGTAATCTGGTAACGATTCAATGGGAGGAATTGATTGATGCGGATGGATATTTTTCTGTAACAAGTAATGTGTTTCATACCACTATTCAAACAAATTTGTTTGCGAATTTGAGGGTTAAGGATGCGATTGTTGACAGGATGCGAGAAACAACACAGTTAAGGCCGAATACCGGATCAGAATTAAGTGGAGCAGTGGTTTATTTGTTTTGGAAACATGAAGAGGCAGAAATATTTCTGGATACTTCGGGAGAAACCCTTGCCAAACATGGCTATCGAAAATTACCAGGGAAAGCCCCCATGCTCGAGGCACTCGCTGCAGCTACCATATTATCTACCAAATGGAATAAAACAGCCCCATTTGTGAACCCAATGTGTGGCTCGGGCACGTTGGCTATAGAAGCGGCTTTAATAGCAACAAACCGCGTTCCAGGGCTTTTAAGGAGCAATTATTCGTTTATGCATATTAAGGGCTACGATAAAACGGTATATGAACAAGAGCGAAGTAAATTAGATGCCCAGATTAAATCAGTTCCAGGGTTAAAGATTATTGCATCTGATTTAAGCGATAAAGCCATTTCGATTGCTAAAATTAATGCAGCTGTTGCAGGAGTTGAATCCTTCATTGATTTTCAGGTCTGCGATTTTGAAGCCACAGAAATACCGGAAGAAGCATCTGCAATTATTATGTTTAATCCCGAATATGGAGAGCGACTAGGTGATGAAGTGGAATTGAATGCTACTTATGCAAGAATGGGCGACTTTTTGAAGAATCAATGCAAAGGATATACGGGATATATTTTTACCGGCAACCTAGATTTGGCAAAAAAAATACGCTTAAAACCCAGTCGAAGGATTGAGTTTTTCAATGCAACAATTGACTGTCGGTTATTGGAATACGAATTATACGCGGGTACAAAAAGAATAGATAAAAAAAATGAATAAATGTGTTTTTTCGAGTGATTTTTTAATTATTTTTCCCCATTAAGTTGAAAACCAAGCTGTTACTAAAATTTAATTTGCTAAATATTTGTTAATGGCTAATAAGTGTTGTAATTTAAATTAACCAAATCATCTGTTATGCATCACTATCACATTGTATCACGCATAGCATTATACCTGCTTGCGGTTGTTATGATTGTTTTTGGAGTTTTTCATTTTTTAAATCCACGCGACTTAGTAGTATATGTACCCTCATCTATTCCCGGTGGAATATTATGGGCTTACTTTGTTGGTACTGCTTTTATTTTAGTGGGTATTTCATTTATCACCAATCGAATGGTGAAGTTCTTTGGATATTTACTAGCTATTTTATTGTTCATTTTTGTGTTAACCATTCATTTACCTAATTGGTTGTATGCAGGTGACAAAGAAATGAGATCAATGGCTTTTATTAATTTATTGAAAGACACTGCTATTGCTGCTTTTGCCTTACATATTGCGGCCGGAGCACACCACCAAAAATTACATTTGGAAGATAGTGATTAGGATGAAAAGTATCGATTGTTTGCCATTTTACAGGTGCTTTCGGGCACCTTTTTTTATTAGTATCTGAATATAAATTGAGCGGGTAAAACTTCAATTTCTAGAGTTTGTGCCTTAATTAATTCTCCATCAACTTGGATGGATAAAATTTTATCGGCATGAATTGAAAACGATTTTCCGAGTCTATGAATTACGAATGGAAGATGCAAATGTTTTCCTTTTTTAAGAACGGGTAAGTATCTTAGTCTTTGTAATAAGTTTAATTTTTTACACAGCAACATATTCAATTTTCCATCTACTATTTCTGCAGTAGGAGTAATCTTAAATCCGCCACCAGCTCGCGAAGAATTATTAATGATCACTAAAAGAAAACGATCATCCCAATTTTCATTGCCGCAAGATATTTTGTAATGGGCTTCGCGGTAACTAAAAATTTTGAGTAATACTGCTATCATATAACCAATAGGTCCTCCAAGAAAACGAATGGCATTCATGGATTGAATGATATCTCCGTCAAATCCAACTCCGAAACTATTAATGAAAAGGGTATTGTTGCACTTGCCTGCATCTACTGGTTTGGGAGCTGATTCAAATGATTTTTTAAAAATTTGATGATTGGATAAGTCGCCATATAATTTCCATGCAAAATCATTTCCGGTACCTGTTTTATATAAAGTAAGCGGGATTTTGCAATCGGGAAAACGGTTGATAAAATAGTTGATACTTCCATCACCACCAGTAATCCAAATATCAGAATAATCGTTAAAATGATCGGGCCAATTATTTTTAAAAATCGAAAAATGAATTTGCTTATCTTTTAATTGCTTACCAAGCCATTTTGCTAAATGGCTAGAAGTTCCTTTACCAGCAAGGGGATTTACTAATATGGCTACAGCAGTTATGAGCATCAATCGTAATAGAAAGCTAAATCAAAACTGGCTAATTTTAAAATATAAAACTTAAAACTTTTGTTTTAAGTTTTATATTTTAAATCAGTTTAGTGTTTATCTGAGTTGCCCTCTAATGATTCCAGATGGATGCGCTGATGAATGCGCATTAACATAAAGTGCATCATTTAATAAGGAATTATAAGTAGGATTATCGACTGTTATTTTTTTAAAAGTACCAAAATCTGCATTGCTTGAATAAAAACCTAATAATACTCCTCCATTTGCACCAGTGGCTGCTGAATGAAAGTGTGCCACTCTCATAGAATCTCCAGCTTCTAGATTTGAGACTACTACTTTTACATATAGGTTTTTATCTTGAGTCATTCTTAGTATCGCTAACCCTGAAGCAGTTGTTGATACTGATGGTACCTCATTTGTGCCAAGCATTACAATATCAGTAGCTAAAACTACTTTACTATCAATTTGACCTCTCAATAAACCACCGGGTGCTTGCGTAGTATGAACATTAACATATGCAGGGATGGATTTTAGTGTATCAACTTGCGTTGAAGTTAATTGAAGCGTTCCCATCACAGTAGAACCAGAAATCCCAGAATTACTAAAAGGGATATACACTGAACCAGAGGCGCCAGCATTTCCAAGATGTATGTGAGAGCCCGTTATGGCATCACCTGCAGTAAGATTGGCGACAACAATATTGTATTTTAGAGTATTGTCGCTGTATACTTGCAAAATAGCCGTAGCAGTTTCGCCTCTGCCAGCTACAGCAGGTATTTCATTGGTTGTACTCATCGAAACAGTATCTACCAATACTAAGGTAGGAGCAGGGGTAGTAGTGCTCGAATTTTTACTACAGCTTTGGAATTCAAGACTTACTAGAGCTAATAGAATCAATAACATTTTTATTTTCATAACATTTATTTTGTTACAAAAAATACTCCTGAAAAGTATGAAAGGTTGCTTTTGATAAAAAAATATTTCGACAAAAAATATTGTTTAATCTTTATAAAATAGTAGTCAATAGTATTCAACAAAAGGAGATTCAAAAAATGGAATATTCATTTAGTTAGTGAACTTTAATATCCCAAAGCACTTAGTAAGATTGACAATTTCTTAAGCTATTTGCCTGAAAGATCTCTTTGAATCAATGATATAAGTTAAACAAAAAAGATATTAACCGTATATAATACGACTTAAACTATGTTGAATTATATACGGTTTATACTTGTGTTATACACGGGTTATATACGGGTTATATACGGGTTATATATTGAGTATAATGCAATTTTTGTTTTAAGTATCATCAGCTTTTGCTAACTCTTTTATTGATTTGATAGTGATAGCACCATCCTTCTCTAGATATGACCTTGTTCAATTTATAGAATTCCCTAAAATCCTTCCACAATTTGTTAGTATGTAGAAAACTCTTGGCTACCTGAAAATCAAGGCGTACGTTAAATTAGTGAGTCCTTTTTTATTTAGCGTGAGGTTAACCGATACCCCAACCACGGGATAGCCAAGTGCCATTCGATTATCGAGAACCGAAGCTTCACCAATGAAGTAAATGTATGTCGGTAAAAGTTCCGGAAGTTTAATAAATAAAAGATCCATCAACGGGTTGGGATGGACAAGAAAGGTAGCAGATTCCAAACTTTCCTTTGAGATTCCCTGAATGGCTATTATTTTTGCCCCTTCAATACAATGCCGGGCTGTTGCTTAAGTATTAAAGTAAAATGTAAAACTTATAATGGGTTTTGAAAAAAAGCAAATTGGATACTGAAGCTTTTACATCTATCAGTATCCAATTTCACTATTCCAATTATATTTCCCTTTCACCAGTTCAATAAATTATGAAAGTATTATTCCAATTATTTTTTAGTTGAATTAGAAGCTCCCATATCTGAGTTACTGATAAAGGCAATTCTTTTACTATCCGGAGACCAAGATGGTGTATTGATAGATCCTTGTCCTCCATATACATAAGCCAATACTTTTGGTGTACCACCTGAAACCGGCATATAACGGATATAAACATGTTTGTATGGAGGATGCATACCAGGCACAACTTCATCTTTAAGAAATGACAAAAACACCATGCCTTTGCCATCAGGAGAAAGGTGTGCAAACCAGTTGTTGTAATCATCTGTAGTTACCTGCTCCTGGTCACTACCATCTGGTTTCATCCGCCATATTTGCATTAAACCTGAACGTACGGAATTGAAATAAATATATTTACCATCAGGAGAATATTCCGGACCATCATCCAGTCCTTTTTCAGAAGTCAACTTCACTTCCGGGCCTCCGCCTGACGGCACTTTGTATACATCAAACTCACCATTCCTTTCACCGCAAAATACAATACTCTTTCCATCAGGAGACCATCCGTGGAGGTAGGAAGGGCCTTTGGGTGTAATTTGTTTAGGGGTGCCTCCCTCCAATGGAACCGTGTAAATAATTGATCCACCCAATTCCTTTACAGTACTACTTAGACCGATCATTTTACCATCAAAAGAAAGTACGTGATCATTATTATTGGATTTTACGGTTCCTGTATTTACCAATTTAGGTGATTGGCTTTTAACATCGAAATTATAGATTAGGCCATCGCTACCATTAAAAATAAGATGCTGGCCATCATTGGTATAATTAGGTGCCTGTATTGAATATGGTACGGTGTAAATGATTTCGCGATTACCACTTGCTACATCCATCAATTCTAAGTTACTGCCTAATTTCATTTGAGTACGATTATCAGCATCGCCATTAAATGGAACAGTAATTCTTACATCTCTGAACACACCAGTTTCAATTATATCCGAATTGTGAGAACCCACAAATAAACCTACAAATACTTCATCGCCAAGGTCAATATTAGCAACCTGTTCAGTTACAAAAGGTTCGCCATATTTAGCAACCCTCATTGTATAAGTACTACCTTTTCTTTCCAACTGAATTACATTGGCTTTGGTTATTTTCGATTTAATTTCTTCGGTTACTGCTCCTGTAGTTCTTCTAAATTGTAGAGAGGTTAAACCATCACCATGCTCAACCGCATTTACATGTGGAGAATTACCATCTAATGTCTTACGTACCATCCAACCCACTTTACGATGATAAGTTACCCAGTTGCCGAGAAATTCAGCTTTGGTATATAAAATAAAATCGCCTTTCATTTTTTTCCAT
>JAYUFN010000426.1:0-3043 GCA_043738705.1 Bacteroidota bacterium | reverse complement strand
TTATAAAATCTTTTAATCCGCATTATGATAAGTGGTTGAAATCAGTGATGAGCTGGCAAAAAAAGTATATATAAGACTTGTAAACCAGTCATTGGGATTCAAAAAATAGGAAAATACTGTATTGGATTATGCTTCTTTAAAACTTTCGGCCATTTTGCTGCAGACATCGGTTTCAACCATTTGCACGGCAAGATGTAGCATATTATTGAAAGCTTTGGCGCTGCTGATGCCATGACCCACAATTACAGGTTTGGCTACACCCAAAACAGGTGATCCGCCATATATTTCGTAGTGGAATCGATTAAAGTACTCGTCGGAGCTAAAATTCCTCATTTCCGCCAAATCGTAAACACTTTCGGCCAACTTTAGAACGATATTACCAGTAAATCCGTCACAGACAATCACATCTGCTTTGGTTCCAAAAATATCTCTTCCCTCAAGATTACCTACAAAGTTGATTTGGCTATTTTCTTTAAGAAGTGGGAAAGTTGCTTGAGCTAATAAATTGCCCTTACCTTCTTCTTCACCCACATTTAATAAACCCACCTTCGGATTGGACACATGAAGGATGGATTGGGCGTATAAGCTGCCTAGAACGGCAAATTGGTTGAGTTGTTCGGGCTTACAGTCAGCATTCAACCCAACATCCAATATTAAACCAGTTTCTCCATTTGATTTGGGAACAACTCCCGAAACGCAGGGGCGAATCAATCCTTCAATTGGCTTAATTATAAACATTGCACCTACTAGCATGGCTCCTGTATTGCCGGCACTGATAAATGCATCGATCTTTCCCGTTGCTAGCAAATGAAAACCGATGGCAATAGAAGATTTTTGTTTTTCTTTTAAAGCTTTAGTAGGATGTTCATGATAGCCGATTACTTCGGGTGCATGAACTAAATGCAGAATAGGTGAGGCAACCTGGTATTCCGTCAATAACGGGTTCACCAAGGCTTCATCACCTATGCAATATATATTGACAGCACTGATATTGACAGACAGAAATTGCTTCAAGCCTTTCACCGCTTCAAGCGGTGCAAAATCTCCACCCATCATGTCTAAGCCAATATTCATGTGCGGTAAGCTAAGTAATTTGAACTAAAAAGGTTACGCTTTCAGAGGAGCTTTTTCGGCTACTAATTTTCCTTTGTAGAACAACTTGCCTTCGCTTACATGCGCACGATGGCGTACATGCAATTCGCCTGTAGTTGTATCCTTACTCAAGGTTACTTCCTGTGCTTTGTAATGTGTTCTTCTCTTTGCACTACGCTGTTGAGAATGTCTGCGTTTAGGATTTGGCATAACTCGAAATTTATAATATCAAAAAAATTAATCTAAATTTTTAAACTTGTCTAACCCTTTCCAAATAGTACTCGGCTCCTTTGTAGCCTCTTCTTCCATCTTCCTCAATTTCTCTAACACTTCTTTATTACATTTTGGTCCCCCAAATTCTGATTCTTTACACATTTTTTGCAAAGGTAAACTCAGATTTATAAACTCAAAAATCCAATCTGCCAAGTATAAATGACTTTCACTTCGGCTGATATAATAAATATCTGGATCTTCCTCCACTTCATTCATCTTGTCCGGATCTTCCACCAATTTTACAATGATGTTGAATTCGTCCCAAAGCTGCATGGGTAGTGTGTTTCCACATCGATCGCAATTTACATTAGTTGCTCCGTCAACATCAAATTTCAATTGCATGAACCCTGAATTTTTTTCTAAACTCAGTTTGATATTGGCTTCACAATTACTAAAATCCTGCTCACCATATTGCACAAAGAACGTACCGTCTATCCGATATTCAAATACATGAATCCCAGGTTTCAAACCAACAAATGCTATTTCAAATTCCCGCCTATGACTCATATCCTTTTTTTAAGGGCTCGCAAAGGTAGTCCTATTCAGGCGAACTGCCAAAGGAAAATCAAATCAAAACGGTGCACACTTATTAACAGTTCTTGATTTCGATATAAAATGCAAACTTTGTGCCTATGAAAGCCGAAACGAAGATAACTGTAAATGGATTGATTTCTCTGGGTTTCTTACTGATTCCCGCTATCACGATCTTCCTTTTCTCCCTTTTTTCTATGCAAGTAGAAGAGCATTATGCCCTTGTATGGTATCCTGCCATCTCTAATACACTGCGAACAATTACTAAATATCTACCATTTAGTATGGGAGATATTTTAGGCTTACTGATTATTATATCGTTGATTGTCAATTTGTTTCGATGGGTTTGGGAAGGGATTTCTAATAAATTTACGGTGCATTTTATTGGCGCTGGAGTTTTACACCTAGTCAAAACGCTTTTATGGATTTATATCATTTTTAATTTAATCTGGGGTCTTAATTACAGTAGGATGGGCATAGCGTATCAACTTAATCTGGAACCGGAACCTTACCAAAAGCTGTCGGTTACACAGGTTACAAATGAGTTGATGGATAGCCTAAATTCCTGCAGGAGGCAGATAAAGGATACCGCTTTACCAATTCAAGAATTTAATGCGATCAGTAAAGAAGCGTACAAACGTTATCAATCTGTTTCAATGTCTTATCCTTTTCTGAATTATAGAAATCGATCTGTTAAACAGAGTATGTTTAGTGGGATGGGCGACTTTATTGGATTCACCGGATACTTTAATCCATTTACAGGTGAGGCGCAGGTAAGATCCGATATTCCGAGGGTGATGGTGCCATTTATTGCATGTCACGAAATGGCGCACCAATTGGGCTATGCTAGCGAAAGTGAAGCAAGCTTTGTGGGTTATCTTGCGGCTTCTACTTCAAAAGATCCGTACTTTAAATATTCTTTATACCTAGAATTATTCAGCTATGCCCAGAGTGAAGAGTTGCTTCTCTATAGCAAAGAAAAAGACTTGAAAGGTTTTGATAGTCTCATCAAATTTAATCGTAGTTATCTCGACACCCTTGTAAAAAAGGATCGGAAAGAGATTAGACAATTCTTTCTGAAAAGAAAAAATAATATTAGTCCTGCTTTTAATAGCCTCTACGATCAATATCTAAAACTAAATAAACA
>JAYUFN010000425.1:0-8429 GCA_043738705.1 Bacteroidota bacterium | reverse complement strand
GTCCAGTATTTTTCATGCTCTGAAAGCTGCATCCAGCGAAATATTTTTGAATTACTTTTTTTTCTTTTTGCTCGATATAGTTTCGCTAAAAGTAAAGCCTGTAAAAGTAATAAGAACAGAATCGTACATAATAAGAACCTAGAATTTTGAACTTCTTGCAGATTTTGGAAGTAGGTGTTGATAAAAGCTACAGCTAAAAGCGCTGAAGGAAAATATAAAAAGAATTGAGCAATATTTTTCTGATTTTTTTTCCTGGTATCTACTCGATAAGGACTCAACGTGTGTCCTGAATTATCGGTCACGTAAATTATAAACCGTGTACAGAATTCAGAAGAAACACTCCAACAAAACAGAGCAATCCAGAGTAATATTATGGTTGGCGAAGACTGAATAAAACTTTTTGGTTCAATAATCTCTAATAAAATATCAGTTCCCTGCGGAATAATAATAAAAGCAAAAAACGCTATTAAATTAAAGAGTAATAGTAGCCAAAGACTTCGTAAAACGAATAGACAATCTCTTAGATTTTGAAGTATATAACCGGCCCGATTGTTAGTAAACATAGTACTCCTTAATGGATGAAAAATCCTGAGGTAAGCTATGTGGGAATTATATTTAAATTTACTAATCGAAACAGAAAGTACCAATTAGCAATGGGGGGTGTTTTCACCCTATTTAGTAATGCGATCAAAGGAAAAGAGTAAAGGGAGGGGTACTTTTAAAATTTAAAATTATTGATCCCTTCTTTTAGGGGGTATTTATTTCCTTTCCATTCTAAGTATCCTGTAATAGTTTTCGGTAATTCGATTTTGATATTCCATATACCATTCTTGAATTGATAACTAGTACTAAGCTTACCTGCAGGGTGAGGAATATTACCACTAATATTTGTTTCGGTACCAATATGTGGGATGATCTTTACTTTTTTAAAAGAGGGAGCATCACTATCGATACCTAAAACTGTTCTAAAAAATTCGATATTCGGACTAGCCCCCCAAGCATGACAATCGCTTCTCGAATTATTGATATCAGATATTTCGGCCCAGGTGGTTAATCCTTCTTTTATATTCTCTTTCCAAATTCCAAGCCAATTCAAATAATTATTTCCAAAACCCGCTTTTGTGAGTGCCTGATATACATAATATTTATAGAAGATGGTTGCTGTTGTCATAACAGTATCGTTCATTAATTTTACTCCAATTTTTTTTGCTTCTTCTGCAGTTGCGGTACCTGTTAAAATTGCTAATGTATTTGCATGCTGAGAGAAAACGTCTTTTTCTGTTCTGTCGGAAAATAATCCTTTACTTGAATCCCAATATTTTTTTCGAATAGTATTTTGTAAGGCTTTTGCCTCTTGAAGATATTGTTTTGCAAAAGCAGGCATTCCTACTTTTGCTTCCATATCAGCTGCCATTTGATAAGTATATACTAGTAACAAATCGTAAACAGAAGAGTAGCCATCCTTTCCAACTGGCGCTCTTCCCCCATCCCACCCCTTTGTTTCGCACCAATCTGTAAAATTCCAATAAGGCACATCTTTAAGGGAATAATCGCTTTGTTGAAACTGTTTAAAAAAATCTAGTATAGCTCTTGTGCCTACTAATTTATTTTTCACGAATACTGCATCATTTCCATACATCCAATAGTCATGTAGCATATCGATATACCAAAGTGAGAATGTAGGAATAAGTTGTGCGGTATGCGATGGATGTCGGCTAAGAGTGATGCCCTCAGGTAATCTTGAATTATTCATTTGGTTTAAGGCGTTGCGCACCAAATGATCGTTGCCTGTATTGTATAATGAAACTAATGCCTGTATTCTTGAATCGCCGATATACTGCAATTGCTCGTAGTAGGGACAATCCATGTAGGTTTCAAAAGCACAGAGTCTGGCAGTAAGCCAACCGATATCGAGGATCTTATTATACTCGGGATTTGTTGAGGAAAAATTTGATTTGAGAACGAACGGGTACCCTGTAAAAGTTCCGTAGAGGTCTTTAATGATGAGTGGCTCCTCTTTTGTTGCGATGCAAATTTGAAGGTATCGGTAGGTTCTAAAATTTAGTGAAGTAAAACTTTGTTCATCAGTTCCATCTGCAATTAGCTTGTCTTCTTTTCCCTTAAAATATTTACCACTAATTTCGTTTCTGTTTCCCTTGGAAGGATATTTTGAAAATAGTGCTTCAGCATAACCCAAGCTAATACTTGTATTTTTTCCTTTCGCAAATTCGAGGGTTGGATAAGCATTAGTTAAAAAATTTTGATCTAATAAAATGGTATCAACTGTATTTGCGGGGATGGTAAATGAAATTTTTGATAAAGGAAATCCAGCGGGCACATGATTACTTTTTTGGCTTCTTAATTTCTGTAACCGTTGTTCCTTTAATTCCATTTGAGGCAATGAACTACTAATCAGGTTCCAACCAACTGGCATATCCATCAATAATATATTTTTAGGAAATGCGCTACCAATCTCTTTGGCATTTGCCCAATTATTATCGTTGAAATCATTTTTTGCCCAATTCTTTAGTAACTCATTCATATTTATTTGCTCTCCTGGACCAGTAACCAAATAAGTATCCATTGTAACAGGAAGGGGCTTAAAAGCACTGTCTTGTATGCATCTCCAACTACTATCAGTATTGAATATCGAATCTTTTAGCTCATGGCCCTGCATTAAAAAACCTGTTCTAAAGCTTATTTGTGCTTCTGGCTTCAGATCTGCTTCATTCCAAACCAAGGCGGCTATTGTGTTTTTTCCGCTTTGTAAATATGGAGCAATATCAAGCGTTTCATAATTCCAATGTGTAATATCGCCTCGTGCAGGTCCGATCGAGACCATTGTCTGATTTACAAATAATTTATAACGGTTATCAGCAGATACATGGATTAGAAAAGACTTTGGCTTCGCCTCAAAATGGGTACTCTTTCTAAAAATATAAACACCATACCCTTCAGGGCTGCTATTTGGCACAGCTATCCATGAAGCTTTCCAAGCCTGGTGCATAAGATCTGTTTCTTGTGCACCGAGAAGCGATTGAAAGAAAATGAGTATTAATACAACCGAAAAAAACTTCTTCATAGCTATTTTATTGTGATGATCAAGAACCTAACTATTTATTTTTCTTTACTATAAAATGATAATCTCCAGAACCAAGTTCTACAAGAATTGAGTGAGGAATATTATTTCCTGTTGTTTCTTTATATGACATTGAAAAGGGCTGCCCATTTTCGGTAATGTCTGATGCTTGTGTAGCCGGTATATAAATTGTAGCATGTGTATTTGTAGGAATTGTTGCGTTAATTTCTATATTATCTGAATTAATTTTCCATCCACTGCTCACTGTTCCGTAATATGTTTTTAAACTTGCAGACGCGAATTGAAAACTCCCTCCAATATGGGGCTGTATCTTAATATGCTTGTATCCCGCACCATCAGCATAAGTATCAAGACCTACCATGGTTCGATACATCCAATCTCCAATTGCGCCATATGCGTAGTGGTTAAATGAGTTCATCGATGCGGGTTCAAAACTTCCATCTGTGCGAATCCCATTCCACCTTTCCCAAATAGTGGTAGCTCCCATTTTTACTGGATACAACCAAGAAGGATAGCTGTCTTGTAAAAGTAAAGTATAAGCTACATCAAGATGACCAAATCTAGAAAGTACTTCGCATAAATACGGAGTTCCCAAAAATCCTGTGGTGAGGTGATTTCCATAAGCCTTAATATTTTGCACCAATCTATCTGCGGCTTCTGCTCTCATTGATTCGGGAAGCATATCGAAATTTAATGCTAATACATAGGCAGTTTGTGTTGAAGAAACTAGGCGACCAGAACCCGTAACATATTCGTGTAGAAATGCATCTTTTATTTTTTTCAATGTTGATTGATAAGCCGGAATGTCTTCATTTTTTCCTAGAACTGTTGCAGTATTAATCAGTAATTGAGTGGTATGTGCAAAGAAACATTGAGCTATTAAATATTTATCTGTTACTGCAGAGCTACCATCATTATCATCAAAAGGGCGATAAAATAACCAGTCGCCAAAGTGGAAACCGGTATTCCATAAATCATTCTTGCTTTGTGCTTGCATATACCCGAGCCAAGCTTTCATGCTTGGATATTGTTGTTCTAGAATACGCGTATCGCCATATGCCAAATACATATTCCAAGGAATAATGGTTGCGACATCAGCCCAGCCTGTTGCACCAGCAGCACCTGCGCCTAAAATATTTGGTATAACAAATGGAATACTCCCATTTGCTAATTGATCGGCTGAAACATCTTTTAACCATTTGGCAAAAAAACTATTTACATTTCTATTAAATGAAGCGGTTCTTGAAAATGCTTGTGCATCGCCGGTCCAACCAAGCCTTTCATCTCTTTGTGGGCAATCAGTTGGAACGTCTAAAAAATTTCCGTTTTGTCCCCATTGAATATTGTGTTGTAATTGATTGATTAAATTATTTGATGAAGTAAAACTTCCGGTTTGTGGCATATCCGAATAGAGTGCAACTGCAGTAAAATCATCTGCACTTAATTCACCTGGATATCCTTCGATTTTGGCAAACCTAAAACCCTGCCAGGTAAAATGTGGTTCAAAAATTTCTTCTTCTCCTCCTTTTAAAATATAGGTGTTCTGACAAGCGGCAGCTCGTAAATTTTCTGTATAGAAATTACCTTCCTTATCAAGTACTTCTGCGTGTGATACCATAATCTTATCGCCCGATTTACCTTTTACTTTGATGGTTACCCAGCCTACTAAGTTTTGCCCGAAGTCAATAACTCTTTCTCCCTTTGGGGTTGTAAATATTTTAACCGGCTTAAATAATTCATGTTTTTTTACCAGTTCATTTTCAGTTGAAATTAGAGTAGTCATGTTCTGATTACCCATTGAAACGCCCAGCCAGTCTACATCATTATAATCTGGTAATTTCCAACCATTTTTTTCCTGCCTAGCATCGATTGTTTCTCCATTATAGATTTCAGCAGATCGGATCGATCCAATACCTGATTTCCATGTATTATCAGTTACGATTTTTTCGATGGTTCCATCGTTATAGGTAATCTGTAATTGCAAAAGCAACGCAATATCTTTTCCGTACACATTTTTATTATTCGAAAAACCAATGATGCCTCTGTACCATCCACTTCCCAATGAAACCGCAATTGCATTCTTCCCTTTTTGTAAAAGGTCTGTTACATCGTATGACTGATATTGTAATCTTTTTTGGTAGGCAGTCCAACCCGGAGTTAAGTAAGCATCACCCACTCTTTTACCATTGATATGAGCTTCATATAAACCGTGTGAAGTGATATAGATTGTAGCTGATTGAATCTTTTTTGTAGCGGCAAACGATTTACGAAATAAAGGGCAGGGGCGTAAGATCTCATCTTCTTTAAATCCCGGCTCTATCCATTTAGCCGACCAGTCACCAACATTTAATAATCCCATTTGAAAACTAGCGGGAGCACTCCATTCCGAAATAGTATTGGCCTGATCCCAAACCCTAACCTGCCATTGATATTTTAAATTTGAATGAAGTAATGGTCCTGCGTAAGCAACTTGTACAGACTGATTGGAAATAATTTTTCCGCTATTCCAGTTATTAGATTTTCCTGGTCCAATCAATTTTATTTCATAAGCAGTTTGTTCAGTATTTCTTTTATCCGATATCAACTGCCAGCTAAACCTAGGTATATTAGCATCAATTGCTATTGGATTATTTTTATTTTCAGTTAGGAGGTTCTGAACAACTACCTGCGAATAGGTAAACGAAATAAACAGTATCGCGGCTGACAAAAGAAATAGTTTTCTTTTCATAAAATGACAAGTATTGCGTTAAATAAAAGAGAGAGAACCCTTCCTTTTAAAGATACAATAATCTAGCACGGTACGAAAAGCTAATTATTTATTCCACCAATAAGTGAATTTTAAAACAAAAGCATTGTTTTTAGAAAGTAGTGGATTGGCATAATAATTATTACTATAAACAAGAAATAAATCAGATGCTGGCTTATAGCGCCATTGAAGACGCATATTGAGATTCAAATTGTTTTGCTGCTGGTTGTATTGTAAATAAGTAGTATAAAAAAAACGATTGGTAAATGTGATATCAATTTTTGGTCCAATCAGTAAATAACCGTTATTCCCCCAAGGTTTTGGAAGATCCAATAAATAATAAGCCGAGCTTAAAGCAATACTACAATAGGGCTGGAACCTATAGCCTAACTCACTTGTAAGAGTAAAAAGTGTTCCATTTGCGTAGTAGCCTCCCATTCGAACAGAAAGGAGATACGTAAATAATTTTTGGGGTTTCGAAATCAGATCTACTCCAAAAGTGGTCCAGTTATGTTTTGATCCAATCGCTAAAGAATCTTTTCCAGTATTGGTTGGATCGAATGGTTTGAGGATTTCAACATAGTCGTGTTGAACCAGAGCAGAAAGGCTTGTTTTATCCCTAAAATTTAAAATATAGGAAAATGAAAATTGGTTGTCTGTTGATTTTGTGAGACTTTGGTCGAAGTACACGTTGGCCATAAGCTGCGGGCCATAGCTTAAAATAGCACCTGATTTTGGGAAATAATTTCTGGTGATCTGTGGGTTGATTCGGTAATAAGCATTTCTTGGTACATAACCTACCTCGGCAGTAAAATTCTTCCCAACATATTCCTGTTGTAAAGAAACCATCCACCTTTTACTATTATATAAAAGATTGCTTGCTATCACGTCGTTGCTATTATTCTTATTAGGACTAAAGGATTTTAGATATAATAATTTACCAGTCCATAAATTATTGGCGGATGCTAAATTATATTCGAGTCCTACATTGCGGTTGTAGGCACTGAATTTATTTTTTGCTGTATCTGGATTATAATTAGAAGCGGTTTTATCAATATAAATGATGCCAATATTAGATCTGCTGAAGACTTTTCTTTGTAAGGCTATTACTGCAAAATTTTGTGCTGGATGGCCTATTTCAGCAACTTTTTCGGTTTGCATATCCATCACTCCAATGCGCCAGTTTTTATCGATTTTACCACTCAATCTACCACCACCGGAAATGGGGGCATCTAGTCCAATCCTTCTTGAAAAAAAAGGACGGATATTGCTATAGCCGAAATTTCCGAAGATGTCGTTATTCTCTAAAAAAAACTGTCTTTTTTCAGGAAAAAAAAGTTCAAAGCGACTAAGATTTACTTCTTGTTTATCTACTTCTACCTGAGAAAAATCGGGATGTATGGTTAGGTCTAGATTGAGCGAAGAGGTAACCGCTAATTTTGCATCTAATCCAACTTCGGTTTTCAAAGCCGAATTAGTTCCCATATTATTATCTTTTGAAATAGAGCCTAATAAATAAGGAATTAAAGAAAAGCTGGTGCCTTGTATCGGAGGGGCTTCATCCCATTCCAGAATACCAGTATATGCCAAGGAAGCAGTTGGAAATTGACGTGGAACTGGTGCCCAGCTTGATTTTTCAGTTGATTTTAAATCGTTTCTGCTAAAATTGATCCCCCATTCTTTGAGTCCTTTTTTATATCGGATGGTTTTAAAGGGAATGGCTGCTTCGAATATATAATTTTCCTTGTCTGATTTAACTGTCGAAACCCATTTGCTATCCCAGTTCAAATCAGCTTTACCGCCTTCGTATAAAGAACCATCCCATTGTGCACCGGCTGCATTTGCACCAAAAGTAAAACCGCTGGTTTGATCATCAAAAGGATCAAGGAAGAAAATAAAGTTATCGTTCTTTTGAAATGCAAAATCTCTGCGAAGCGACTCTACCATATCCGGGCCCTTGAATGTTTTTGTGCAAATGGCAATGATGTACAGATTTTTTTCATCGTAGCACATACGAACTTCTGTTGGCACCACTGCTTTTCCGGTATCCATTGGCAATACCCTGAAAAAAGAATTCACCGTCGCAGCATTTTTCCAAGCGGGCTCATCCATTTTTCCATCGATCAGGATCGGCTCATTTATTTTATGAATATGAATACGAAAACGACTGTTTTTTTTCTGTGCATACATTAAACTTGATAAACAAATCAAGAGCGCAATCGTAGTAATTCTTTTCAATGTAATAATCGTTTAAATTTATTTACAATGCCATGGATCGGCGGGGTTACCACTAAATCCTCCCTTGCTCTGACTATCTATTAATAAATCTACATCGTAGCAAAAATCGAAATTCCCAGAATGAATTTTTATGATCTCACAAATTATATTTACTCCTTTTACGTTGCTATCAGGGCTTCTATAACTAATATGGCTACTAGCTAATATATTGGTTACTTCAAATGTTCTACTTTCAACTGAGTTTGTGTTACTCGGATTCATAAATAAAACTTTGATGGTAGCAGATTCAATAGGATAGTCGGTTTTATTAATGATCGGAATATTTATTTCTGTAATCCTATTTTC
>JAYUFN010000424.1:0-3046 GCA_043738705.1 Bacteroidota bacterium | reverse complement strand
ATCGTTTAAACAATAGATTAAAAATAGATGAGGCCAACTTTCAGGTTCATCATTATTTTTGCTTATGCTTAAAATACAATTACAGCAAATAGAAATATATGCTTATCATGGACTTTTTGAAGAAGAAAGAATTTTGGGCGCATATTACGAAATAGATGTTTCTATTCATTATGAGTCTATTGCTAATGGCATTTATGAGATATCTACGACTATAGATTATACCTTAGTTTATGATATGCTTTTGCAAAGAATGCAACAACCTACTGCATTATTAGAAACTATTGCAACCGATTTTTCTCATCAAATATTAGGGGAATTTCCAATTGCAGAATCGATTCTTTTTAGCATTAAAAAAAAGAGTCCTCCCATAGCATCTTTTGTTGGAAATGTAAGTGTATCGTATAGTTTGAATAGACAAGATTTGTAACTGAATATTTATGAGACTAGTATTCTCGCTTTTGTTTTTACCGTTTGCACTTTGTGTTAGTGCTCAGGATATTTCTATTGTATTAAAAGAAGCCGATAATTTAGAAAGACAAATTAAAGAGCCCGAAGCTCTGGATAAATACAAACAGGTTTTGGCAATCGATCCTAACAATTTGAAATCTTTGGTAAAAGTAGCAGAACTGAACGCCTCTATTGGTAGCCGGCAAGCTGATAAAAATACCCGTAGACTATATTTTGAAAGTTCTCTTTTTTTTGCAAAAAAAGCATTTGATCTAGATCATAATAACGCTGATGCGAACTATGCATTAGGAATGGCATCAGGAAAAATGACAGATGTGGAATCCGAAAATAAAAAAATTGTTGCTTTTGTAAAAGATGCAAAATCGTATAACGAAAAAGCAATTACACTCAACCCTAATCATGCTAGAGCTACCTATAGTATTGGTAAATGGCATTCCGAAATGGTAAATCTTTCTGGTGTAAAAAAAATAGCTGTTAAACTATTTTATGGTGGTCTTCCTAATGGAGATATAGATTCTGCAATCACCTATTTCGAAAAGTGTAGAGTTTTAGATCCTTATTTTGCTATTAATTATCTTGATCTTGCAAAAGCCTATCGCGATAATCATCGCCCAGCACAAGCAATTGAGGTTTTAAATAAATTGATGAAACTGCCTATTCGAACTGGAGATGATGCAGCCATCAAAGCAGAGGGCGCCAAAATGTTAGATTCGATTCAATAATCAATTGTAAATAAAACAAAAATGGAATTACAAGAATTATTTCAACAAGCTGTAGCCAATAGTAAATTACTATCTGAAAAACCAGATAACGAAACTTTATTAAAATTGTATGCCTTGTATAAGCAAGGCACTGAAGGTGATACACAAGAATCTGGCCCTTCCAATCCCTTCGATTTTGTTGCAAAATTTAAGCACGAAGCTTGGGCTAAATTAGCGGGTACATCAAAAGACACCGCAATGCAATCTTATATTGATTTAATAAACAAATTAAAGTAAACTTCTGCTTGATAGGTTTTTATATTATTAAAACTGTAGGAAAGATTCGCAAGGTTTACCAATGTTGCAGTTGCTAAGTACCGATTTTTTAATTGGTATATCAAACCTAACCCAAACACAAAGTGATGGGGTTAGGTTAGTTTGTTGAATGGTAGTATTTGTCTGGTAGATTTTAAATTTTTATTTTTTTCCATCTACCGCTTTTCATGTACCAGAATGATGGAACAAGAATGGTAGTCCAATAAATCCATTCACTTCCCCATCCCCAGGTAATCGGCAATTTCAATTTCTCTAAAACAGTATAAACATAGATGCAATAAAGTAGTATAGCTACAAATTCGGTAGCAAGGTTCATGGTTGAATTTCCTGCCCCTGTTACGGCATTCATCCAAACTACCGAAACAGACATTAAGACCAAGGCCAGAGATACCACTCTTAATACAGGTATAGCAGCTTGGATAAAATCTTCTCCTTGACCGTAGATCGATAGAAATGTATACGGGAAAATATTTAACAGTATACAAACCAGTGTAGCAAATCCCAAGCTCCAACCCATAATTTTATAAATCAAGGGTAGTACAAGATGATGTTTATTCTGACCAATTACATTGCTAACCATTGTATTTGCAGTTGCAGCAAATGCCCAAGTAAAACAACCAAAAAATCCAAAAATATTTCGCATTGTATTTGAGATAGCAAGGTCTCTTGCTCCATGATGTTCGATAAGGATATAAAAAAACTCCCAGCTAATAATACTGATCGCATGTTGAGCAATCAAAGGTGCCGATTGAGTAATGATGAGTTTACTTTTATCTAATTCAAGTTTCCAGCTATGGAAAAGATTAAACTGTTTACTGATTCCCTTATATCTTAAAACAAGAAATAAAACAAATAACCCGGCAACTTCCGAAATAATAGAGGCTATTGCAGCACCATTAAAACCTAATTGTGGTAATCCTAGTTTGCCATAAATGAGTGTATAATCAAAAAAAACGTTTACAATAGCTTCCGTAGCTGTTCCCAAAATCAGATACCTCGTTTGATTGGTTCCAACCAATAAAGCATTTCGCATTTGGTATACATATAAAAAAGGGAGTCCCCAAATTCTGATACGGAGAAACCCAATTGCCATTTCAACTCTTTGGGGATCGTGTAAGGAAAGTTTTAAAATAACCGGAGCTACAAACCAGGTCATGAGGATGCCTAAAATAGCAAAGCCCACTGAGATGTAAATTCCTTGGGTAAATAATTTACCTATTTCGCCAATTCTATTTTCACCAGCCCTCCTGGAGATAAGCGCTTGCAGACCATTATTTAACCCATGTCCAACTACTGCAAAAATTAGATAATAAACTCCTGTAATGCCCGCTAATCCTAGAATCTCTTGCCCAAGACCGCCAAGGAAAATATTATTGGTGATGAAGTTTAATTGTGGCACTACTATCGCTAAGCTGATGGGTAGTGCAATGCGAGCTCGTGTTCGTGGCCACCCGCGGCGCCAACGAGCACCAGATCGGCCAGGCGGTGGAGCTCTTCCTCCGCGAGGAGCACATCCTCTCGCTCAACTTCCAGCCGATGGC
>JAYUFN010000423.1:0-3055 GCA_043738705.1 Bacteroidota bacterium | reverse complement strand
CTTAATTCTGCCCAAGTACTCCCTTGGTTACTATTTGGAAATTTCCCGAAGCTCGATAATTGCACAAAATAAAATGGCAAAGAATCCTTCCAATCTTTTCTCCAACTTTCAATCATCAAAGGAAAACTAGAACGATATTGATATGCCCGTCCTGCGTTCGACTCTCCCTGATACCATAAAACTCCTTTAATGGTGTACGAAATAATCGGATGAATCATTGCATTATAAATAATTGCTCCTGCATTATTCTGAGAATGAACATAATACCAAGGCATCTTAAAATCAGGCATCATTTTCCAACCAACTCCTGATAGACTAATCAATTCACTACCTAATTTTAGGAATAATTTTGCAGGCTCTCCTATAAAACCATTGCCAAACCAAGAGGGATCAACTTGCTTTTCTTGGTGAATCAACACAACATTTCTTCCCGGTTTCCAAGTGTTTTCGGGCAACAGAAAATTACGTGAATTTTTACCTTCACCTTCCATAATGATCCTTCCATTAATATACAATTGAAATTTACTATCGTTATCTCCTAGGCTCAGCGTAGAAAGTTTATTACAATCTAACGAGTCGATCGATATGGTTCGCTCCATCAATCCTGCTCCCCTGAAAGCCCAGATACCCTGCCAGTCCCACTGACTAGGTGGTGCATAAGGAAGCCATCCTTCAAAAACACTGGTATCTGCTATCAGTATTTTTTTGATATCGTATTCGGGTAGTGAATGCGTTTTTGCAGAAAGATCTTTCTTGAGTTTTAAAAACAGCAATGAATCAGCTTCCATCCAATTATTGGGGTAATGTAATCCGTAATCTTTTAGTTCCTTAGATTGCATCATCGCATCTTTAGCGATCCAACCCTCTATTTGAGAACCGCCCCAAGAATCTTTTATTAAGCCAACAGTAACATTCAATTGCTGCGCAATCTCTTTAGCAAAAAAATAACCTACTGCCGTAAAATTTCCTAATGTTTCAGGATCTGCAATTACCCAGTCGCCTCCCGTAATACTGTCCATTGGTTGTAGACTTACTTGATTAGGTACCAGAAATTGTCGGATAGAAGTTTTGCTAGCACTTAATTGCGTTGTTTTATAATTGAAAGCATCACGCAAATTAAATTCCATATTCGATTGTCCAGAGCAAAGCCATACCTCACCAATCATAATATCGGAAATCCGGATAGTTTCTTTTTTTCCGGAAATAACCATTTCATAGGGCCCCCCTGCTTTCATTGCTGGTAATTGCAAAAACCATTTACCGTTGATTAAAGTACTGGTATTCTGCACAATTCCATTTAATTGGATAGTTACCGTTTCTTTACCTGAAGCCCACCCCCAAACTTGAATCGGTTTATTTCGTTGTAAAACCATATGCTCACCAAAAGGGCGTGCTATTTTAAGCTGGGATGAAGCTTCTAAAAAAGCGCTCAAAAATATCAAAAAGAAGGTAATTTGCTTCATATGGAAAGAAGTTTTGATTATAAATCGAAACTTAAATATCCCAAAAAATATCTTAGTACAAGCTTTTTTAAAACGTATTTGTTCTGTCGAGCAAATAAATAATTATGCACCTTTTTTTGCATATCTTAGTTTTCATCTTATTTAAAGTATATGACAGTACTAGCCCAGCTTCAAAATTTCATAAAACCGTTTTGTTTTATTATCGCTTTTGTCGTTTTTTCGGCGATATGTTTCTCACAGGTCAAGTCAAATAGTATACAAATAAATCAATCAGGATATTACCCACTTGCACCCAAAATAGCTGTACTAACAGAAACTACAAATAACAATGATTTCTACTTGCTATCGGTAGATTTAAAGGACACATTATTCCATGGAAAACTTAGTGATGAAAAGCAATCAGCATATTCCTCTACCAAAACTAGGATCGCTGATTTTTCGATTTTTCAAAAAAATGGGAGGTATATTATAAGAATAGGAACACTCGTTTCCTATCCTTTCGTGATCAGCAATAATATTCTTTCTAGCACTGCAATTGCATCATTAAAAGCTTTTTATTTTCAAAGAGCTTCAATACCCTTGGAAGAAAATTATGCAGGCAAGTGGAAACGCAGCGGGTTTCATCCCGATAATAAAGTAATCGTGCATGCTTCAGCAGCAAGCAATCAGCGTCCAGAAGGTACCATCATTTCATGCACAGGAGGATGGTACGATGCCGGTGATTATAATAAGTATATTGTGAACTCTGGTATTACAATGGGTACCCTATTTTCTGCCTATGAAGACTTTCCTGAATATTTCGCAATGCTTAAAACAAATATCCCTGAAACGGGCAATGGCGTACCTGATATTTTAAATGAGGCTGTTTATAATCTACGTTGGATGCTCACAATGCAAGACCCCAATGATGGCGCTGTGTATCATAAATGTACCAATGCAGCCTTTGATGGTATGGTGATGCCAGGCGTAACAAAAGAGCCAAGATATGTTGTTCAAAAAACTAGTGCTGCCGCTTTGGATTTTGCCGCAGTAATGGCACAGGCTAGTAGGATTTTTTTGAAATTTAAAACCGAGTTTCCTAGTCTATCAGACAGTTGTATCACTGCTTCAAAAAAAGCATTTGATTGGGCAAAAAATAATAGCCCGGTTTTTTACGAACAAGACAAAATGAATCAGTCTTACAAACCTATTATTACAACTGGAGCTTATGGCGACAATAATATAAAGGACGAAATATTATGGGCGGCATCTGAATTATATATCAGTACTAAAGATCCGTTCTATTTTTCTTTTATTTCATCACTTAGATTGAATCCAGAAATAAACTTGCCATCATGGAATAATGTGGGGATGATGGCTGTGTATAGTTTGTTGAACAAAAATATTTCTGTTCCTGAAATGGATAGTACTTTGATTTTTAGCTTAAGGAATATTTTATTAAAAAATGCAGATCGTTTTATTAGCAATACCAATTCCAATGTTTTTAAAACAGTAATGGGTCAAAATAAAGCTGATTTTAATTGGGGAAGTAATTCAAATGCCGCAAATCAGGGTATGTTACTGATTAAAGCATATCAGCTTACCAAAGACAA
>JAYUFN010000422.1:0-3068 GCA_043738705.1 Bacteroidota bacterium | reverse complement strand
TAGATTATTTCCACCTGCAAACCCTAGATTTTTTTCGGAGCGAAAAAACTGAACCACCGGGTATTTAACTATCCAATCTGGAACAGGGTTTATTTTACTGGCGTTATCAACTACAATAATTTCGAAATTTTGATAATCATTTGTTTTGTAGAACGCATCTAAAAATTCATCCGTAACATGACTATGATTGTAATTAACCGTTATAATAGAAACTAGTTTCATGTATTCGCTTTATTAATTTTGAACAGAGAATTATTGAATTTACATTTCGGTTCACAACAACACCCTTAATGGCTCATTTTATATTGTATTTTCTTTTAGCAAATGCTCATCTATCCAGTTTAATATTTTGTCGTCTATTTCAGGATTAAATTTTCTGGCAAAAAATTTCCCTGAAAACGCAAGATTGTCCTGATCTGCCATAGTAAATATTTTGGGGCTAGGAGCGCCATCATTCCAATCAATATATCGGAGGTTATTGTTTACCATATCGTTTTTGAACTCCGAAGCAAACAGTATAGTTTGAAAAATTATTTCATCAGGAGCCCAAGTCAACTTAAAGAACTTTACAACTTCAGGATTTTTTTTCAGAAATTCAACGATATATTTTATATGATTTATTCCAATACTAAACCATTGAGACCTCCCAACAGGTTTTAACGCCAATGGCATTTTTCTTTTGGGAAGCACCTTCCTAAGTATTTTTTCTAATGAGTGTTTTGCAGGAAATTTGTATGCTGTAAAATGGTAGTTCTCTACTCTTGGTATTGCTTCCTGCCACTCTGAATATACATCAAGGGTATGCATGAAAATTTTTTGAGGATTTACCTCAAAAAATTCATACATTTTTTTATTACCTGCAATTGGATAATCTTGGCCACTTAGCAAGTGAATATAATCGTATGCAATAGCAGAATTAATAATTTCTTCAAAACTATTCACCGTAGCTTGAATGATACTGTATGCTCCCCAAATTACTTTCTCCCTGTTCTTGATGAAATAGACATTGGGTAATTTTTCGATTTCAGCAAATACCACAATATCTGATTTAAGATCTAGATGCACATAAAAATCTGTTTCGAAATAGGATAGCCTTTCGATCAACCGTTTTAGTTGATTAGGGTTAGCATGAGTTAATATAAGATATGCAGTTTTCAAGGCTTAGATAAATTTACTCAACTAAATGGCACAAGACCGTTTTGTTTAAATTATAGATTAAACCCAAATTGTTTTAATATTTTTTCTGCCACATTTTTTAATTTCTCATAGTACCTAGCAGGCTCTCCTCTTGGTTTGGTATTTTTCCAGGCAGTTCTTGATAAATAGTTATAAAATATTTTTTGATACACAATACTATTATTATATGATTTATAGATTGGCTTTCTTTGAACATAATGAATCAGAAATGGATCAAGATGGTCGAAAGTGCAAAAATGATTCCAAAGCGGATTTAGTTCCATCCATCTATTTGCTAAAACAACATTCATTCCATATTGGTCGGGATAGTTCGCAAATTTTCTATGTTCATCAATACAATTAATAATCTTCTCTGCTATTCCTTGCTCCCGCCATTTTATTGTTGGGATTAACAATAACCCCGTGTTAAAATATCTTGTTTTTGCCTCAAGACCCAATTCCTGATAGTTTAATACCCCACCCCATTGGTTATCGAAAGTAATTATTCTAGGATCTAAAACCGCGCCGACTAGCGCGTCTCCCAAGTCGGTCTCATACAAAGTTGATAGATCTTTTTGTACAATCATATCTACGTCTAAATAAAGCACTTTTTCAATTTCTTTAGGAATAAAATAAGGGATGAAAAGTCGCATATAAATATTTAGTGGATAGCTACTCCTATCCAGTGGAAGTTGAATTCCGGGTGGTATTACATCAACCATCCTTTGCCAGTGAAGGTTAGTGATGGCAGGGTTGATAGATTTTTTTAACTTTCTTTTGTTTCTTGAACACACTTCATCTTCAATAACCCACACATCAATTGTTTGGCTAGCCCTTAAATTAGATTCAATTGAATTGATTAAAGCAGCTAAAAGAATTATATAATTATCATCCGACGCAACAACGATTGTGATAGGTCTCATATGATGCATTAAATCAATTATTACTCAGAAAAACCATTTTTATTTTTTTCTGTCAAACCATCCAATTACTGCCTTATCAATTTCTCGAACGCTATTTTCCCAAGTATGTGCTGATGCAAATTTACGTCTTTCAATTTCCATAATCTTGTTATCCGTTTTAAGTCCCTCGTCGATCATATTTACATAATCTTCTTTAGTAACAGCCAAGTAACAATAATCTTCAAAAATACTCATCCCTTCGGTCTTAGTTGCCACAACAGGTTTGCCTACAGCAAGATACTCATCAATCTTTCTAGGATAATTACCTATCGTTACTTGATTTACAATTTGTGGATTAATACAAACATTAAATGCACGAATATATGCTGGTAAAGATGCGGGATCTTTTGATCCAAGAAAATGAACATTTGGTATTTGATGCAAGGAGCTGTCTTTAAACTGATCGTCTTCTGGACCAACTAAAACCAAACTCCAATCAGGTCTACTCCTAGCAATATGCTCTAAAACCGAAATGTCGAGACGAATACTTTGCAATGCCCCTACATAACCAATCATTGGACCTTGGATCTGTTTCATATCATCCGGAAGAGGTAAGTCTGCTGTTTGAGTAAAAATAGTTAACTCACAACCCTGGCCTACGTAATAAGAGTTTGGATTGTATTTTCTGCAGTAATCAGCCAAGTATGTTGAGTTTGCAACACATAGATCCGAGGAAGCAATTAATAGGGGTTCCATTTTTTTGCCGTGTACAATCCAATAGTCCACTGCCAACATAAAATCTCTAGAATAATAGATACTTACTGCCGGCTTCAATAAATCCTTTAAATGGAATGAACGGAACATATCATTATCGTTAAACAAAACAACATCTTCAAACCCAAGTGCCTTAATAGCCATTGAAATGGAATTTGCAAATATTTTATTATTTCTTTTATTAAGCAGTTCAAATATGAATTGAGATTTAATCCA
>JAYUFN010000421.1:0-8500 GCA_043738705.1 Bacteroidota bacterium | reverse complement strand
ATTTTAAAGATGTAAACACAACATTTTTTTAGACAAATATTTATTATAAAAACCGCAATTTATGAACATCAAACGATTGCTATTAGTCTTAGTTACGGCAATGCTTGCATTTGCCATGCCGGCGATAGCTCAAGACAAAGTGGTTACTGGAAAGGTAACAGATTCAAAAGACGGAACCGCCCTCGCTGGGGCATCTGTGTTGGTTAAAGGAACTAAAATTGGAATATCTACCGATGCTGCCGGTGCCTTTAGCATTAAAGTTCCAGCTTCTGCAAATACATTGGTTATTACATCAGTAAGCCATGTAACAAAAGAAGTGAGTATCTCTGGCGGGATACTTTTAGTTCAACTAGATCAGGCCAATGCTGCTTTAAACGAAATTGTAGTGATTGGGTATGGTTCTGCGCGGAAAAAAGATTTAACAGGTTCGGTTGCTACCGTAAGTTCAAAAGATTTTGTGAAGGGTGCAATTACAACACCTGAGCAATTAATCAGCGGTAAAATTGCCGGTGTGGCAATCACTTCAAACGGAGGTGCTCCCGGATCTGGAAGTACTATTCGTATTCGTGGAGGCTCATCTCTAAATGCTAGTAATGATCCATTGATTGTACTTGATGGAATGCCATTGAGCAACGATATTATTTCTGGTGTAGCGAACCCGCTAAGTATGATCAATCCTAACGACATCGAAACATTCACTGTTTTAAAAGATGCATCTGCAACAGCTATATATGGCTCTAGAGCATCAAATGGTGTGATCCTAATTACCACTAAAAAAGGTAAAAAAGGGGCACCCACTTTTACCTTTAGTTCTCAGGTATCTTCAGCTTCCATCTCTAAAAAAGCAGATATCCTTTCAGCTGCAGATGTTGCAACAATCGTAAAAGCAAATGCGAATGCAAACATTATATCTAAGTTGGGTACATCCAACACAGATTGGCAGAATCAAATTTATCAAACTGCTATCGGAACAGATAATAACTTGAGTATTTCAGGAGGCACAAAAAATTTACCTTATCGTGCTTCGATTGGTTATCTGAATCAGAATGGTATTTTGAAAACCGGAAATTTAGAGCGTACCTCTTTCGGTCTTACTTTAAATCCAACTTTTTTAGATAATCGTCTAAAGATTGATATCAACCTAAAAAGTTCATTTAGTAAGAGCCGTTTTGCAAATGAAGGTGCAATCGGTACTGCTGCTTCTTTCGACCCAACACAACAGGTTTACTCCAATAGCACAAGATATGGTGGGTACTGGGAATGGTTAGATCCAAATTCAAGTACAGGTTTGCAAACCCTATCTCCTAAAAATCCACTGGGTCAATTGATGCAGCGTGATGATAGGAGTAATGTGCAGAGAAATATTGGCAATGCTGTGATTGATTATAAAACACATTTCTTACCCGATTTGCGTGTAATCCTTAACGTGGGTTATGATGTTTCTGATGGTACAGGAACTGTATTGATCAATGATAGCGCTGCAATGAGTTATAAAAGATTTAAAGACCCTAGTGGTGTGTTTCATGGTGGTCAGAATACACAGTACCATCAAAACAAAACAAACACTTACCTAAACTTTTATCTGAATTATACAAAAGATTTGAAATCTATAGATAGCCGTATCGAAGCGATTGCGGGTTATGAATTTCAGGATTATAAAACAAAAAATTATAATTTCCCCGATCTGACTTATGATAAGACTGTAGTAAGTACTCCTAACTATTCATTTGATCAACCTGAATACTCTTTACTTTCTTATTTAGGTCGTGTAAACTTTACGATAGCTAATACCTATATTTTAACTGCATCAATAAGAAGAGATGGTTCTTCTAAATTTAATCCAAATAATCGTTATGGTCTTTTCCCTTCAGCAGCGTTTGCATGGAAAGCTAAAAACGAAACCTTCCTTAAAAATGTGGATGCAGTGTCGGACTTAAAATTCAGAGTAGGTTATGGTGTAACCGGACAACAGGATGGAATTGGTTATTATGACTACATCTCTTATTATAATTTAAGTGGACAAACTGGTTCCTATCAGCTAGGAAATACTTTCTATCAGATGTACAGACCAGGTGGTTATTACTATAATAGAAAGTGGGAACAAACTGCAACTACTAACGTTGCGGTGGATTATGGTTTCTTGAACAACCGACTTACCGGTAGTATCGAATACTACGTTAAGAATACAACAGACTTGCTGAATGAAATTAATCAGCCAGCAGGTACAAACTTCTCAAATAAGATTGTAGCAAACGTTGGTAGTATGGAAAACAAAGGTGTTGAGTTCAGCATCAATTATCAAGTAATCAAGTCTAAAAATCTTACATGGGATGTTGCTTTCAATGCTACTTACAACGAAAACAAAATCACCAAATTAACTATCTCTAGCGATCCTACTTATGCAGGAGCAAGATATGGTGGCATTTCTGGTGGTACAGGTAACACAATCCTGATCAATTCTGTAGGATATAATCGTGGAGCTTTCTTTGTGTACAAACAAGTATATGATCCATCAACTGGTAAACCAATTGACAATTTCTTCGATGATAAAAACAGAGATGGGGTAATTAATGAAAAAGATTTGTATCAATATAAAGGTTCAGATCCGGTTGCATTCTTTGGATTTAGTACTAGCCTCACTTATAAAAAATGGAATGGTGGTTTAGTAATGAGAGCAAATCTCGGAAACTACCTCTATAATAATAGAGCTTCTAGCACTGGAACTATCCGTAATATTATCAACCCAATTGGTTATGTAAACAATGGCTCAAGTGATGTGTTATACACTAATTTCAGTGGTAACGGAACCAATTATTATTTGTCTGATTATTATGTTCAGAACGCTTCATTCCTGAGAATGGATAATATTAATATTGGTTATAACGCTGGTAGAGTATTTAATAATAAAGCTTCCCTTCGTTTGAGTGCGAACGTTCAGAACGCGTTTGTAATTACTAAATACAAAGGGTTAGATCCGGAAATTAATGGCGGTATCGACAATAATTTCTATCCAAGACCAAGAACTTTTGTACTCGGTTTAAACCTAGATTTTTGATCTAAAAAATAAAATGACACACATGAAAAAGAATATTTTTAAACTCGTTATAACCGCGGGCTTTTTGGCTGGTAGCTTTGCGTCTTGTACCAAGAAGTTAGACCTTCTTCCTACAAACGACGTTACTGCTACACAGGTTTATAGTACACCTGCCGGATATAAACAAGCTTTCGCTAAAGTTTACGGAAGCTTTGCAATGACTGGTAACCAAGGGCCTGCCGGAAACGGTGATATTCAGGGTATTGACGAAGGCACATCCGACTTTCTTCGGTTGTTCTGGAAAGCCCAGGAATTAAGCACAGATGAAGCGGTTGTTTCATGGGGCGATCCTGGAATTCAGGATTTCCATAACATGAACTGGTCTTCAAGCAATCCGATGCTTACTGGTTTATACTATCGTGCGTACTATCAAATTACTTTATGCAACGATTTCATCAATCAATCTTCCGATGCAAACCTCACTTCAAGAGGAATTAAAGGAGCTGATGCCGATGCAATTAAATTGTTTAGAACCGAAGCAAGATTTTTACGTGCTTATCAGTATTGGGTAATCATGGACTTGTTTGGAACAGGACCAATGGCTACTGAAAAAGATCAATTAGGATCTGTATTGCCCGCACAAGCTTCCAGAATAGACCTATTCAATTATATAGAGTCTGAGTTGAAAGCAATCGACCCAGATTTAGTTGCTCCAAAAGCAAATGAGTATGGCCGTGCCGACAAAGCTGCAGCTTATGCTTTACTAGCTCGTATCTATTTGAATGCGGGTGTTTATACAGGTACTGCAAGATGGGCTGATGCGGTTACTTATTCTAAGAAAGTAATTGACGCAGGTTTTGCATTAATTACCAATTATCCACAACTGATGTTGGCTGATAATAATTTAAATACCAGCGAGTTTATTTTAACCATTAATTACGATGGATTAAAAACTCAAAACTGGGGGGGTACCACATTCTTGACACATGCCCCAATTGGTGGTTCAATGAAAGCTTCAAATTTTGGAGTTGATGGTGGTTGGTCTGGTTTAAGGACTACTAAAAATTTACCCGCTCTATTTCCTGACTTAACTGGAACAATCGATGCTCGTTCACAATTCTATACACCTGGACAAAATCTGGATATTACTGATCTTACTAGCTTTACTGATGGCTATGCTGTTACAAAATATAAGAATGTAACTAGAACTGGTGCCAAAGGATCAAGTTTAACATGGACAGACATTGATTTTCCTATTTTCCGATTAGCGGAGCAATATTTGATTTATGCAGAAGCAACTTTAAAAGGTGGTAATGGCGATGCTTCTCTGGCATTAACTTATATCAATAATTTACGCACTCGTGCGTATGGTAATGCAAATGGAAATATTACTTCATCTCAGTTAACAACTGATTTTATTTTGGATGAAAGAGGAAGAGAATTGTATTGGGAAGGATTTAGAAGAACTGATCTGGTTAGGTATAATAAATTTGTAGAATCTACTTATTTATGGCCTTGGAAAGGTGGTGTTAAAAGTGGAACAAGCGTAGCTGCTTATCGAAAAATTTATCCAATTCCTTCTTCTGATATTTCTTCAAATGTGAAACTAGTTCAGAATCCAGGATATTAAAATATTAGTGGGAAGTCTCAAGCTTTCTACTAAATATAAATTAACATAATAAAATAACTGTCATGAAATTAATTATCTCAAAACTGTTTTTTATAAGTGCTTTAGTAATCATGCTGGGCTCTTGTAAAAAGGACGAAGCAAAACAATACTACTCAGGTGGTACTGCGCCTGTTCTTTCCGCTTCTGTAAGTGGTACGATACCGCTTAGTTATGCCACAAAAGATCAGCAAGGAGTAGTGCTCTCTTGGCTTAACCCAAACTATTATTTTGTAAATGGAATCAGCTCTCAAGACGTTTCTTATACGCTTGAGATTGATTTAACAGGAAATAGTTTTGCGGGACCAAATAAAATTTCATTATCCATTGCTAAAGATCTAGCTGCTTCTTATACACAGGATCAGTTCAACACAGTTTTAGCCACCTTGAATTTAACAGTTGGAACTGCCGCAAGTATTGATGTTCGTGTCAGCTCTAGCTTGAATGGCGTAACTAAAACATTGCTTACTTCTAATACACTGAAGTTTAATGTAACAACTTTTAATCCTCCTCCAAAAGTAGCCATACCTGCGGGTGGTGTTTTATATTTAGTAGGAGGTGCAACTCCAGGTGGCTGGGGTAATCCAGTTCCTGTTCCTTCACAACAGTTTACACAAGTAAGTGCTACTTTGTATACTATCACTGTACCATTAACAGGAGGACAAAAATTCTTATTTCTTCCAAAGAATGGAGATTGGGGTCATAAATATGCTAGTAACCAAACAACCAATCCTACAGGAGATGCAGGCGGTAGTTTTGGTTATGATTTTGGTGATGATATCCCTGGTCCTGCAGCAAGTGGATCTTACAAAATAGATGTTGATTTCCAAAAAGGAAAATTCACAGTAACCAAACAATAACTTTTTAAAAGAAAAATTGATAAGGCAACTGTTAATTCATTCAACTAAAAAAAAACTTATGAAATATTTAATAAAATCGGGCATTCTCACACTGATACTCGCCGTTGTATTAACGGCTTGTAACAAAGTGGGCTCTCTGCCAATGTTCGGAAATGGTACTCCGGTAACATTAACCGCTACTTCAACAAATATCACTCCTGCACCAAGCGACTCCAATAAAGTTGTTGCAACATTTGCATGGACAAATCCGAGTTACGCAACAGACTCTAATACTCAAAAATTTATTTTAGAGATTGACTCTACTGGTCGCAATTTTTCTAAGGAAATAGTAAGCATTGTTACTGGTAAACCCAATATTAATTTTACTGGCCTACAACTAAATAACATTTTGGCTGCTTTCGGTTTTGCGCCGGGACAATCTTTCACATTCGATATCAGAGTTACCTCCTCTTATGGAAATAATAATGAACAATTAAAGTCGAATGTCATTACCATTAAAATAGCATCTTATCTAGTTCCTATCACGGTTGTTCCATCTTCTACGGCAGATCTCACTTTGTTGGTTGCGAATGCCAGTAGTAAGGCAATTTCCTTTAATTGGAATGCTAGCCCATATGGGTCTAACACTATCAACTATGCTTTGCAAATGGATACTGTTGGGGGTAATTTTACTAATCCACAAGTGATAAAGTATGGCACTGCACTAACTTCTAGTATTATCGTAAACGATCTGAACGCATTTGCAATTGCTTCAGGAGTTATCGGAGGTTCTACCAAAACAATGGAGTTTAGAATAGTAAGTTATTTGGGAACAAACTATAGTACCAAGATGGTTCTTTCACCTGCGGTAAATATTAAAGTAACTACGTTTACTCCCGTACCTCCAGCATTATATATTGTAGGTGGTGCAACTGATGGTGGCTGGTCAAATCCAGTTCCTTTGCCATCTCAACAATTCTCTAGAATTGATGCAGTATCTTATGGTATAGTTGTAAACTTAAAAGCTGGAGACAGTTATTTATTCTTACCTCTTAATGGAGATTGGGGTCATAAATATGGTGGTACCAGTGCAACAGGTGGTGCATTATTAACTGATAATGCGGTTCCTGGTTCTAATACACCATCTCCTGCTACTTCAGGAATGTATCAGATTGTTGTAAACTTCCAAACAGGTACTTATACCGTTACTGCTTTTACAACTACTATCCCTGCAAATCTATTTATTGTAGGGGATGCTACAGATGGTGGTTGGTCAAATCCTGTTCCTGTTCCCTCACAACAATTCACTAAAATTGATGGAGCTTCATTCGGTGCAGTAGTTAATATGACTGCTGGAAAAAGTTATCTGTTCTTACCAGTTAATGGCGACTGGAGTCATAAATATGGCGGCACGAGTGCTACTAGCGGCACTTTATTAGCCGACGGTGCGCTTCCGGCAAATACACCTGCTCCTGCTGCTAGTGGCTACTATCAGATCATCGTGAATTTTCAAACTAATACCTATACTGTTACTCCTTACTTAGGACCAGTACCTCCTCCAAGTGCGCTATTTATTGTAGGAGATGCAACTGCAGGTGGATGGAGCAATCCAGTGCCAACAACACCGGCTTCTGCTACTCAACAGTTCACTCGTATTAGTTTAACCGATTACCAATTAACTGTTGCTTTAACAGCTGGTAAAAGCTATTTATGGTTACCAGTTAATGGAGATTGGGGTCATAAATTTGGTGGAACAAGTGCAACTGGCGGAGCTATATTAGCTGACGGTGCTCTTCCTGCAAACACACCTGCACCTGCTGTGTCTGGTAATTATTTGATCGATGTGAATTTCTTAACCGGTCAGTATACGCTTACAAAACAATAATTTTAAATTCGTATACTATTTAATTTAAAAGAGCGGCCCCGAGAATTTGGGGTCGCTCTTTTAAATTAAAATACTTTGATCCTGAAATCCATTTTAAGCTTTACTGAATTGCATCACACCCTTTTTAAAACATTGCTTACATTGCATAAATAACTATTGAATATGCTTTACTCGATGACAGGATACGGAAGGGCTGAACAAACCATTAATGGTAAAACCTTTTTGGTTGAAATCAGATCTTTAAATGGGAAACAGTTCGACCTACGTTTGAATATTCCATCTTTAATCAAACCATTTGAATTCGAAGTACGTAATATTTTGAGCGAAGGTTTACAAAGGGGTAGCGTGGAGTGTATTATTACTCTAAAACAAAACGGGGCAAGTAAACCAGTATCCATCAATACAGAACTAGCCAAAGCTTATTACCAACCAGTTGCTGAATTAGCAGCAGAACTAAACATTGCTACAGGAGATATTTTAAGTACTATTCTGAAATTGCCTGATGTGATTACGCCATCAACAGAAATGCTGAGCGACGATGAATGGAAGGGTTTTGAAATAGTTTTAAAAGAAGCGATTTTCCTCTTGAATGCACATAGAATGGATGAAGGCAAATCGCTCGAAGCAGATTTGTTGCTGCGTTTGACTAATATTGAAATACAGCAACAAATGATTGTTGAACTGGAGCCCCTGCGCAGACAACGTATCCGCGACGGTTTATTAAAAGTACTGGAAGAAAATGTTGGCAAGGATAATTACGATCCAAACAGATTAGAACAGGAACTAATTTATTATATCGAGAAAATTGATATCAGTGAAGAGCAGGTTCGTTTAAAAAATCACTGTAAATATTTCAGAGATATCTTGCAAGAGAAAGAAGCCACTAAAGGGAAAAAATTATCTTTTATTTTGCAAGAATTTGGAAGAGAAATAAATACAACAGGCTCTAAAGCTTACGATGCAGTGATGCAAAAATGTGTTATCCTGATGAAAGACGAATTGGAAAAAGCAAAAGAGCAGGTTTTAAATGTTTTATAAAACAACTGCTTCAATTTTATCGTTGATTAAAATATAGG
>JAYUFN010000420.1:0-8509 GCA_043738705.1 Bacteroidota bacterium | reverse complement strand
AAATAGGGGTTTCGCAATGATTCGCGTGCGATAAGAATTAAATCGGCTTCCTCATTCAATAAAATATTTTCGGCTTGCTCAGCATCAGTAATCAATCCTACCGCTCCTGTTAAAATTCCTGCATCAGCTTTTATTTTTTTAGAGAATGGCACTTGATATCCCGCGGCAACTGGAATTCTAACATGACTTGTATTACCGCCAGAAGAGCAGTCGATTAAATCAACTCCCATTTCTTTTAGAATAATTGATAATTCAACAGATTCATCAATTGTCCATCCCCCATCAACCCAATCACTAGCAGATATTCGTACAAATAAAGGAAATTCAGCCGGCCAAGTTTGTTGAATAGCTTTTACAATATCACAAAGAAAACGTATTCTATTTTGAAAACTACCTCCAAAAGAATCGCCTCTGAAATTAGATAGTGGTGATAAAAATTCGTGGATCAGATACCCATGGGCCCCATGAATCTCAAGCACTTTAAACCCGGCATCCTTAGCCCTCTTAGCAGCAGTTCTAAAACCATCTATCACCCCTTCTATTCCATCAAGGCTAAGTGCTAGCGGCATTGGATAAACATCCTTAAATGCAATAGCGCTAGGTGCTACGGCCTCCCAACCACCTTCTTGTGCTGTTAATATTTTACCACCCTTCCACGGTTGCGTGAAACTTGCTTTTCGTCCTGCATGAGCCAATTGTATACCTGGAACAGCCCCCTGCGCTTCAATAAATGTGGTAATTCTTTTAAGATTTTTAACATGCTCATCTTTCCAGATACCCAAATCATTCGCTGTTATCCTTCCCTCTGGCACCACAGCACAAGCTTCAGCTATAATTAATCCAGCGCCACCCACCGCACGACTCCCTAGGTGAACGAGATGCCAGTCGTTCGCAAATCCGTCTTCTGCTGAATATTGACACATTGGAGAAACCACTATCCTATTTTTCAGGGAGATCGCTTTTATTTGAAGAGGAGTGAAAAGTTTTGCCATAAAATTTTATTATCAACAAAACTAATGAGTTCTATTCATAAACTTGGAGGGTTAAATTTTGTAATTTCAAGTATGCTTAAAAAAAACCTTCTGCTTGTTGTATTATTTATGAGTAACTGCAGCTATGCTCAGTCTAAAACGGATAGCCTTATGTTGTTGATTTTGGATTGCAGTAGAACTCCTGTTTCAAAACAGGTTTTAAAAGATCCAAAATCATTTAGAGTACAAATTATTTATACGCAAATAAACAGAAACAAACAAAACAAGCCAAGCTTTAAAAATTACTATTATCATTACGATGCAGCTGCATATTTCAATCCCGCCTCCATGGTAAAAATGCCCTTGGCTTTTCTATCGCTAGAAAAACTGAACCATTTAAAAAATTTAGGTATTGATAAATTTAGTTCAATGGCTTACGACAGTAGTTATCAAGGGCAAAAAATAATGTTAAAAGATAGTGTTTCTGAAAATGGACTTCCTAGTATTGCCACATTTATAAAAAGAGCTTTTTTGATAAGCGAGAATGATCCCTATAACAGAATGTATCAATTTATGGGTCAGGAAGCCATCAATAAAATCTTAGTTGATAAGGGATACAATCACTTGAGGATTACCAGGCAATTTATGGGATTTAGTGAAGATCAAAACAGACATACGAATCCCATACGATTTATTAATAAGGAAGGTGCGCTCATCTACGACCAGCCTGGAGCCTATAATCAGATCCCTTTTGATTTTAATATGGAATTTAAAGTGGGCAATGGTTATAGGAATAAAAAAGATAGTATAATCAATGAGCCTTTTGATTTTACCAAACACAATTATGTGCCACTTGAATATTTCCAGCAACTACTTCAATCCATATTATTCCCTTCTTCTGTTCCTTTAAAAAAGGGGTTTGGTATCAGTAAGCAAGACAGGAATTTCTTATTACAATATTTATCGCAATACCCTTCCGAAACAAATTATCCTAAGTACGATACTTCCCTGTTTTATGATAGTTACGCAAAATTCTTTTTTCAGGACAGTACCCATCGTATGCCTAACAATATCAGGGTCTTTAATAAGGTTGGATGGGCTTATGGTTTCTTAACCGATGTTTCGTATGTTTTGGACATAAAAAATAATATTGAATTCATGTTATCTGCAACTATTTATACTAACAAAAATGAGATCCTAAACGATGATAAATATGAATATGAAACTGTTGGTCACCCTTTTCTAAAAGATATTGGTCAAACTTTTTATCAATATGAATTAACCAGAAGCAGAAACTTTCATCCAAAGCTTTCCAATTTTGGTATCCTTTATGAAAAGCGAAATGAGCGCGATAAAAGATTGAGTATTAAAGAAGTTGATAATTAAAAATGAATTGGTAACTTTCTTTTTTATGTGGTACTACATTTATGTTTTCCTCGCAGCTTTTTTAGTTGATCTACTACCGTTCATTGGGCCTCCAGCCTGGATGGTAATGGTATTCTTTCAAATGCGCTTTGACTTGAATGTCTGGATGGTATTAGTGACGGGTGTTATAGGCTCTACCTTGGGCAGGTATGCGCTATTTTCTTATATCCCTTTACTATCAGATCGTTATATTAAAGTTCAGAAAAATGAGGATCTGCAATTTATGGGTCAACAACTTGCAGAAAAGGGATGGAAGATTCAATTTTTTATTTTACTCTACACTTTGATGCCTTTACCAACCACTGCACTTTTTACAGCAGCCGGTATAGCAAAAATTAAACCTATTTATTTTATCCCCACATTTCTGGTAGGCAAATTCACCAGCGATATGATTATGGTTTTTTCGGGCGATTATGTGGCCAATAATGCGGCGGGTATCGCTACAGGATTATTTACTTGGAAAACTATCTCTGGAATCTTGCTAGGTATATTTATTCTTTGTATGTTATTATTTATCGACTGGCGAAAACTTTTGATTGATAAAAAATTCACTTTGAATTTTCATATATTAAAATGATCAGATTTTGAAAAATATTTCTTTCTTATAAAGGAACCAACAGATTTTCCATTCGATTATAAAAACCAGTAGTGCACTCAATATCCCAGCAATTACACTCGGAAAATGAATGATTTGCAATAAGCCATTTCCAATTGCTTGAATATATTCACTGAACCACCTATCGCCCACTATTTCAATAAATAAATAAATGAAAATCGAATTCATTCCAACCACAGTAAAAAACAATACGTATTTTTTATGTTTCTTAATATCTATCCACCAGTAACAGCAAGCCAAAAATAATAAACACCAGCCCCCTGAGGCAAATACGAAAGAACTGGTTGCGATCCTTTTAATGATAGGTGTTATTGTTGCGTCCATACCAAATCCTATGAGCAGCGCAGCTCCGCCTGCAACCAAAAGCCATTTAATTTTTTCTTTCTCTTCAATTTTAGACATTAATAATTTTCCTGCTAGTACTCCCCAGATGGTATGTGCTGCAGTAGGTATACAATTGATCGCTACCCATCCTCCTTTATTGATCTTATTCATCAGTAGCAAGTCTGTATAATTGCCGAAATTTTGTTGATCTGTAAATGGATAATTAAATCCTGTAACATTCGAATAACGATACAATAGCTCAGTAAGAACGAGCAAGGCAATACTGAATATTATCTGCCACGCAAAATTCCATCTAAAAATCAGAAATGCAACGAGTGTTGTAAATGACAACTGCGTAAGCACATCCCAGAGTTCAAACGAAAGTCCGCTTGGCCTTACTGCATAATCCAATACACCCCAGAAAAACAACCAGCCCGAGCGTTTCAGCACTTTTAAAAATGATTGACTCCAGCTCATCCCAGCAACTTGCTGACGATACAATGAATAGGCCATTGCAGTACCTGCCATAAACATAAATGCGGGTTGTATCAGATCCCAAAATCGCAAACCATTCCACGGATGATGAAAAAACTGTTGAAATAGTGGCTCTAAAATATTACCAGTAGAGGCATTAAAAAGTTTTTGATAAAGTCCTGTACTTTCCAACATTAGTAATATCATGATCAAACCCCGCAAGAAGTCGAGTGATAGCAATCGTTGTTTATACTTAAGATTATTCATATTAAAAAAGCTGTCTATCATTTTTTATAAAACTCATTCCATTGAATGGTTTTTCCTGTTTTAACCGACTGCTTTGATGCTTCTAAGATCTTCATCACTATTTCGTTGTTTTGCGAAGAAGAAAGGTCGTAGGTTCCAATTTTAAGATTGCCTTTTATCAGATTTGCAAAATACATAAATGGATCTTGTACCCCCGCTGGTAAAGGCTCTGCTTTGATGCTTTCTCTTTGCTTTTGGTCCTTCGTAATCACAAACATATTCTCTTTATCTAAACAAAAAACATAGCCATCCTGACCATATACTTCCATATCCTTTCTACTATAAGGCCAGTTCCAGGAAGCTTGAATGATGACCTGTGTTGTAGGATAAGTTAGTAAAATGGTGCCCTCATCTTCCACTTTAGGATATTCCCAAGGTTTAAAATGTTGGGTGATAGCAGTGACTGTTAAAGGATGTTCGCCCTTCATAAACCATGTTGCAAGATTGGCCCCATAACAACCAAAATCAGTTAATGCGCCTCCTCCATTCAATACCGGATCAGTAAGCCATTCGAGAAATTCTGGGTTGCATCCAATCTCAATCGGGCCCTGATGACCAGTATGAAAAACCATCTTATGAATGGTTCCAATTTTTGCACTATCATTAATTATTTGCCACGCAACTTTATTAGAACCATACCAAGTGGTTTCGTAGTTAGTTAATAAATAAGTGTGATATTTTTTTGAGAGAGCAATCATTTTTTCTGCGTGTTCTAGATTTACGGCCAACGGCTTTTCAACCATCACATGAATGCCACGTGGCGCGAAGAATTCTACTGTTTTTAAATGATCGTAGATCGTATTAAATGCAAATACGGCTTCTGGTTTGGTCTTAGCCATCAGTTCCTCCATCGTATTAAACACAATCTCCATACTAAAACCGTGTTGCTTAGAATAAGCTTGGGCAAGTTTTCGATTCGGCTCAACGATACCAACAATTTCAATATCTCCTAACTTGTCTCTGCCTAGGATCCAATGCACATGGGTATGCACTAATCCAATTACTGCAACTTTTAAAGATTTTTGTGTGGTGAGATTATTTTGAGCAACTACAGAAAACCCCACAAGGATTAGAGTAATAATAAATGCGCATTTCATGAAGGCAAGTTTCATGATGTTAATATATGAAAATATTTATCACAGCTTGTAAATCACCCCCGTATTTTCTAACTTGTAAGGTTGCGTCAATAGATAGACCCGCATTTTCTGCCCACGCATCTTTTTTTAACCAATTAGAGGTCCATGCGGGAATTGCCCAATCTTTCGGCACGTATTCATTCGGCGTCAGGATAGAATATATGATTAGGATGAAGCAATCCCAAGAAAGAAATATTCAAAAGAGAAGAGATCATAATAACCAATTCTTTCAACAAAAGTATGAAATCTATACAAAATACTTAGCCGTTAAAACTGATCCGAGCTATATGGGTTCTTCGTTATTCAATAATAGAAAGCCCTCATTCAATCGTCCATTGATCTGTTTTTCCCAACGCTCAAGCATGGGCAGTTCCAATTGTTTTTCGCGGTACTCGTCTGGGCTCATAATAGGTAACCCATAAATAATAGGATAATATCTTTTGCAATTGCTACAAGTGAATAATCCTTCTAAAATATTTTGCTCCGTATCTGTTGCAAAAACTTTTAATTCTAGTTCGTGTTTGTCAAATGGGCAAACTAGTTTATCAGCAAATTCTCTTCTCATATTATCTCATTTTTTAGTGCTTGTTTATATTGCCTAGACTTTTCTTCGGGATCATTTGCAGACATAATTCCCGAAACAACTGCGATACCATTCATTTGGGTATCTTTTAAATCGTTTATATTTTCTAAATTAATTCCACCCGAAAGAAAGATTGGCATTTTGGTAGAGGCGCGTGTTTTATAAATAATTGCTTTGTCTACAAGGTCGCAGGTATTGACAGAGCTTGATGGAAAAACAGAACAAAATGAAATATAATCCAGTTCATGATCAATTGCCCATTGAATCTTATCAAAATTATTACCACAGGTTAGTCCAATAATTGCATTTGGTTTTAAATGCAATTTGAGCTCCTCAAAGTTTTCAGGGATATTATCGAAATGAATTCCGTCAAGCTCTGTAACAACAAACAAGTCAATATTATCATTGATCATTACTGGCACACCAAACTGATGACCCAATGCCACGATTGCCTTAATAATAACTAGTTTATCAGATTCGCCAAGCCAATGATTCCAAATCTGCAAAACATCAACTCCCCCTTTTAAAGCAGATTCAATTTTATTGATTAAGTTATCCAGTGGCATTGAAGGATCCACCACCAGATATAAACCACCTTTAATATTATATTGTTTCTTTTGCATTTAGTCCCAACCTTTATTGATACCGTTATAAAATGCGTTCCAATAAGCATCTGTTCCCGGATGTTTCAGTTGCGTAATTTTTTCATTTTCGATCAAATCCATTTTAGAAGGATTATCTGTGAAATATCCAACAACAGTTGCTTTGATATTATTTAAAGCCAGTCGGCTTAAAACATCTTCTTTCCTGTTTTCTTCAGTTGCAATGATCATCGAACCGGCACCTACAACATAAAGTTGGTCAATTTCAAACACGTTACAGATACTTTCCTGTACATGCCCAATAGGCAGATCATTCAGGTTAATACTTACGCCGCATTTAGAAGCAGTGGCCATTTCATAAATAGCACCTAAAACGCCGCCTTCAGTTACATCATGCATTGCTGTAATATCTCTTTGATTATTCTGTATAAGAGCTGCTATTAATCCATCTTGTAACGAAGTTGTTGAATAAAATAACTCACATCCGTCATGATATACTTCAACCCCACATTTATTTTTAATTGTTTCTGGAAAACTCATAGCCAGAATTGAACTTGCAGTTAATGCACATTCTTTAGTTACAATGATGGCATTTCCGGGTTTTGCTTGATTGCTTGTTAATAGTTTGTCTTCTGACGCTACTGTAATAAAAGTTCCAGCTCCGGCAACTGTTGAATTTTGGCCTACTACCTGACCCGTATGTCCACCTGTAATGGCAATACCAATCTCTTTGCAATAATGATGCATATGGTTCCAGTATTCATTGAATATTGCTGCGTTAATTGAAGTAGGTAGATTCAAAACAAATTGTGCATACATAGGCGCAAATCCAGTTGTAGCCATATCATTAGCCAAAATATGAACAGATAGCCAAGCACTTTCTCTGAGTCCCAATGTAGGAATTAGGGTTAAAGGGTCACTAGTTAAAGCCATTGCCATTCCACCATTCAATTTCACAATAGAAACATCCACGCCGTATTGCGAACCAATCAAAACCTCTTCCCGTTGCATACCACATTTTGGAAAAATAATTTCGTTAAAGAAGTTCTCCTGAATTTTACCTGCTACCGGAAAATTTGCCATGCTGAAATATTATCTGTTATGAAATTTTATATGCAACCCAAAAAAGTCGCCATAGGGAAACCCCCATTGTTGAACTGGAAACCATTTAGGTAGTCCGGTACAAGTCCATTCAATACTATAATCCATCCCCGCTAAAGCTTCATTTATAACGCTGATTAGTTTCTTTGGCGTATAAAATGTAGCTGTTACATAAAACGGGTTTTTACCAAATAGTTGTTGCACTCTTCTTCTAACAAATTTGGGAGAATTACGATTCATCATTCCGAATGCAATGCTATGCTTGCCAACACGTGCCGCTTCTCTTATTACAGCAATGGGATCACGATAATATTCAAAAGTGGTGATGAATGCCAGCGCATCAAAAGCAGCTTCTCTAAAGGGCATGTGGTGAGAATCGGCCAATACCAGATCTCCATCAAAGAGGTGCACAGCTTGTCCTAACATAAAAGGTGAAATGTCGCCGCCCGTTGCCTCAATGCCTACCTCTTTCCACCAACGGGTAAAGCGGGTAGTGCCACAACCGAACTCTAATAGCGTTTTAACACGCTCGTCTTTTTTTATCAGATCGCCCATTACTTTCTTTTGCCATATTTCAGCACGCTTGTAACGCCCTTCATACCACTGTTCATAAGTGTCTGTATGTTCTCGGTTAAAAAACCATTCTTTTCTACCTTGCCAGTTAACAAGGTTTTTTGTCATCAATTCAAACTTCATTTTTACAGGTTTATAGAATGAAAAAAGCCTCAAATCCATAATCAGGAAATGAAGCTCTATAGAATGAATTGCGAAAACATTTTTTAGACTTGCATTTCCTCCGCCGGCATTATCCGGTTCAGGTTCTCGGGTCTAATCTCAGTAACGCGATAAGCGAAACACCCCGATGCAATTATGTTTAGCAAATCTAGTGAAAAACCAATTTGAGGAGCACTCTAAATTTTAGCCTACTATAAAGGGTAATAATGGTGTAGCTACTATAATTTGTTTTCCCA
>JAYUFN010000419.1:0-8534 GCA_043738705.1 Bacteroidota bacterium | reverse complement strand
AGCTTTTATAGGGTAAGTGTTCGTCTAAATGGATGTTTACATAATCGAATAGAGAGTCGCCTTTTACCAAAAAAGAACTTGTGAGATTAAAAGGTTTAATTCGATATACCGAATCATGTTTTAGATACCCTTTGTCAATAAACGCTGTATGATATTTTGAAAGCTGCACATTATATAAATCTTTTGTACTGTCAATCACCTTCAATAAAATATTGGTATCTATATAACCAAGCTTCGTTCCACCTAAACGATCTTCTCCCAAACCATATACCAATGATGGTAATTTACCTGTTGATTTTCCGATCCAAAAATTGTTATTTTTTATCTGAGCAAACAGATTTAAATTGATTAGATAAAAACTAAGAATTAGAAGGCCTCTCATCTATTGAAGATAAAAAATCTGCAGACAAAAAACAAGATGAAAAGATTTAAATTTTTTTAGACTAGGGGGGTGTAAAACGAAAAGACCTTAGCATTTTTAATACTAAGGCCTTCTCTGAGCAAGCAATCGTAAGATTATCGTTATGTTAAATTTAGATAAAAATAGTAATCCCTTCCAAAAAAAGTTTCTAGAAATGATATCCCTTGTTAGCAATCATCTTATCTGCGATCCTTCTTCGAGCATCTTTTGAATTAAAAGACTCCACTTTTGTAAACCTTTTCAAGCCAATATGCATCATTCGCAGCTCATCCCCATCTGCAAAGCTGTTTAAAGCGTCTTTCCCCGCTTTATTGATCCGGTCAGCAGCATCATATAAGTAGGTATGAACAATATCTGATTGCACATTCACCTCATTTTCACCCTTTGAAGCGGTTAATTTTATCAACCTCAATAAAGCACTTTCTGCATTAAATACTTCAATGCTCATATCAGCAATGTTCATCAAAATTTCTTGTTCTTTATCTAATTGCATCATCAGTTTCTGAACCGCAGCACCCGCAACCATCAAGATCGCTTTCTTGAAATTGGCTACATATTTAAGCTCTTTTGCAAAAGGAGCATCCTCGTCGCTATTAAAATCTGGGATACTCATCAGTTCCTTTTGAACAGACATAGCCGGTCCCATCAGGTCTAACTTACCCTTCATAGCACGTTTTAAAACCATATCAACAGTCAATAATCTGTTGATCTCATTAGTACCTTCATAAATACGATTGATACGGCTATCGCGATAAGCACGCGAAATTTGGTACTCATCACTAAAGCCATTACCCCCATGAATCTGAAGCCCTTCATCTACTACAAAATCTAAGGTTTCGCTGCCATATACTTTTAGCATCGCACACTCAATAGCAAACTCTTCTGCGGCCCCGAGCAATGATTCAGCAAATGTTTTACCGCTCGCTTCAAACGCATGTTCAGCATCATCTATCCATTTTGCTGTTCTATATAAGGCAGACTCACAAACCCACATTCTGATTGCCATTTCGGCCAGCTTGTGCTTGATAGCGCCGAACCTTGAAATAGAAATATTAAACTGTTCTCTTTCAATCGCATATTTGGTAGAAACGTCTGCAGCTTTTTTAGCACCCCCTAAGGTAGCTGCACACAATTTCAATCTACCAATATTCAAAATATTGAAGGCGATGATATGTCCCTTACCAATCTCACCTAATACATTTTCAACCGGCACTTTGCAATCCTGAAAATACAATTGCACAGTCGAAGATCCTTTGATACCCATCTTGTGTTCTTCCGGACCTTGAGTAAACCCCTCCATCCCACGCTCTAAAATAAAGCCGGTAAATTTATCCCCGTCTATCTTAGCAAATACAGTGTACACATCGGCAAAACCACCATTGGTGATCCAGCATTTTTGTCCATTCAGTAGATAATATTTACCATCATCACTAAGTTTAGCGGAACTTTTTGCACCTAGTGCATCACTACCGCTATTGGGTTCTGTTAATCCATAAGCCCCTTTCCATTCACCACTTGCTAGTTTTGGAATGTATTTATCTTTTTGAGCATCCGTACCAAAATATAAAATCGGTAAGGAACCAATTCCAGTATGAGCAGCAATCGCAACAGAAAAAGAATATCCTCCTCCTAATCCTTCATTTACGATGGTAGATGTAATAAAGTCTTTCCCCAATCCCCCATATTGCTCTGGAAAAGAAGTAGCCAATAAGCCTTGTTCTCCTGCTTTTTGTACGAGTGATGGCATCAAGCCTGATTCCAATTTTTCAATTCGATCAATTACAGGCAGGATTTCTGCAGTCACAAATTGATCGCACATTTCCATCACCATTTGTTGCTCTTCATCAAAATCTTCCGGGATAAAAGTGTCGAAAGCATTGCTTTCTTTGATGATCCATTCACCACCTTTTAAAGCCGTTGTTTGTTTTGTAGTTTCCATGAAAGAAAGTTTATTTGTTTCTTATTTTAATCAATTCGTTAGGTTATCGTATACCTTCTGAAAAACAATTTTTACAATTTCGATATCTTCTTTTTTTACACCCAACAAGGCTTCACTCATTGTTTGGTTTGCAAGATCGATAGTTTGATTTTGCAAATTTTTAGCAGCCTCAGTTAAACAAACCAAATTAATCCTGCGATCTGTTTTTGAAGGAATTCGTTTTACTAATTGCTGCTTTTCAAGGTTATCGATTAAACGGGTAATACTGGGTTTATCTCGAAAAGTTCTGGTACATAACTCCTGCTGACTCAAACAATCCTCCTTCCATAGATGATATAAAATGCTCCATTGTTCAATGGTTATTTCGAGTCCAGCATTCCTAAAATTCTTTTGCAGCCTACGAGCAACCGCGGTCGATGCCATCCCATTGATAACACTGTATAATTCTCCTCTTTTGAAATGGTTGTTTGGCATATAGTTAGTTATGCAACTAATTTCAAAGTAAATTCGTTTCTTTGATACCACCAAGTATTTTATCGTTAATTTTTACAGGATCATGCAATCAGTTTATCTTTCTTCCGGCAAATCAACTTTTCACTATTATCGCTTCGGAACAGGTGCAAAATGGCTATTCTGTTTTCATGGGTATGGTGAGGATGGCAAATCATTTGATTTTCTCAAAACCCAGTTGGGTAAAGAATTCACCATCATTGCCTTAGAAATGCCATTTCATGGAGAAACCGTTTGGAATGACCCGCTTTTATTTGATCCGAAATTATTAATAGACCTGATCCATCAAATCAAACCGGAACAGATAAATATGCGCCTACTGGGATATAGTATGGGTGGGAGAATTTGTTTACAACTGATGCAATTAATTCCGTCAGAAATAGAACAAGTTATTTTAATAGCGCCAGATGGACTCCATAAAAATATTTGGCAAAAGCTTTCTACGCAAACCTTTGTTGGGAATCACCTCTTCCGATATACAATGCGAAATCCAGGATGGATGATGGGTATTATGGAAGTACTCGGAAAATTAAAGTTACTCAACCCAAGCATTCAAAAATTTGTACACTACTATCTGGACGAAGATGTTGCGAGAGAACTTTTATACAAAAGATGGACTACGATGCGCAGGTTCAAGCCTAACAAAAAAACATTGGCTACACTCAGTCTTGAAAAACAAATTCCCGTTAGCATGCTATTTGGGAAATTCGATCGGGTAATTACAGATCGGCATGGTAAAAAATTTGCTTCAATGGCGCCGGTCTTAATAACCTATCAAACAATTGAGGCCGGTCATCAATTACTCAAACAAAAATATTCGACATTGATCGCAGGCATGATTCTTGAAAAATAATAGTTTTCTTTGTGGTATGTTTCAGGTACTATTAATCATAACCATAGCACTTATCTTGCTATATAGTTTATTGATTTTGCTTTACAGAAGATGGTTTCTGGAAATCACGCCTTTTGTAGCAACAGAGGATCAACTAGCATTAACCAGCTTTTCGATTATTATTCCGGCAAGAAACGAAGCGAATAATATTTACGATTGTGTTTTATCCATCCTGAATCAAAGTTATCCGAAGGAATTGTTTGAAGTGATTGTGGTCGATGACTACAGCACCGATGATACGGCTAAAATTGTGCAAGCATTGCAACTAGCAAATAGTAATCTGCATTTGATTTGTTTGGAAGAATATTTAAAGGGTACCACACTAAATGCTTACAAGAAAAAAGCAATCGAAATTGCAATTGCACAATCGAAATCAGAATGGATCATTACTACCGATGCTGATTGTATTGCAAAAAAAGAATGGCTTACTCAATATGATAGCTTTATTCAAAATAATAATTATGTTTTTATTGCCGCTCCAGTAATGCTTTTTAAAGGCAATAGCTTTTTAGCAATTTTTCAAATGTTAGATTTTATTAGCCTGCAAGGTATTACAGCGGCATCTGTAACCGCAGGTACTCATGCCATGTGTAACGGTGCCAATCTTGCTTATGAAAAAACTGCATTTTATGAAGTGGAACAGTTTCAGGGAATCGACAATCTTGCTAGTGGGGATGATATGTTACTGATGCAAAAAATTAAAGTTCGATACCCTGGAAAGCTTGGGTATCTCTTCAACCAGAAAGCCATTATTGAAACCGCAGCCATGCCCGATTGGAATAGTTTTTTAAATCAACGTATCCGCTGGGCAAGCAAAGCATCGGGCTATAAAGACAGAACAATTTTCTGGGTACTATTACTTGTATATCTTTTAAATCTTTTTCTATTGGCAATAGGTATTGCTAGCTTTTTTGTTGAGGGAGGGTTCAACACTTTTCTAATACTGCTTCTAATAAAAACCTTAGTTGAAATTAGTTTCATGTACCCAGTAGGTAAATTCTTCGGACTCACAGAGGCTATAACTTGGTTTCCTATCATGCAGCCTTTTCACATAATTTACACAGTAATAGCGGGCTGGCTTGGGAAATTTGGCTCATACCAATGGAAGGGAAGAAAACTGCATTAGTTTATTGGGGGAAGGACTATGCTTTTTTTGATTCAGGCCACCAAGCATAAATCATCAAACCAATCATTGCAATCAAAGCAATTGGGAAAAGAATAACACTTTTCATGGATTTTTTTTTATTGATTTTGGTTTAAGAATTCGCCATTACTCATTTCGGTTGATAGCAACTTTTGAAATGGCTCAACTCTTCCTTAATAGTTGTGGTAGTATGACTATCAAAGGTTTTATAGGTTTAATCAAGTAAATCTTTTATAATTTTCATAGGCTAAGGTGCCACCACCACATTACGAAGTAGGCTTTCATCAAGTGAAATGAACGTTTCAGTACGTTCAATCCCTTTTATCTTTTGCAGCTCATCATGTAATACAAAACGAAGTTGCTGAATATCTTTACAAACTATTTCAGCAAACATACTATAGTTCCCAGTAGTATAGTTTAGGCGCACGATCTGGGGTATTTTCTTCAATTCTTTAGCTACGCTATCATATAAAGAGCTTTTTTCTAAATAAATTCCAATAAAAGCGATCACATCGTAACCTAAAATTTTGAGATCTATCGATAATTTTTTACCTTTAACTATTCCAGATTCTTCGAGCTTCTTGATACGCACGTGTATTGTACCGCCAGATACGAAAAGTTTCTTACCCAAATCGGCATAAGAGATCTCTGCATCCTCCATCATTTCTTGAATAATTTGAAGGTCCAATTTGTCTAAATTCAATTTGGTTGTCATATTGAGGCCTAATTTTAAATATTTTCTAATAATATAGGCAATATATTAAATACTATCTATATTTTTTAAATTTTTATTGAAATATTTTTAAAAATAGGATGAATGGTTATATATTTGATTTTTCAAACAAAGAAAAGCTCTTTATACTGTGGGGTGATGAAATTTTTGGCAGACATGCCCTCTTGTCTCGGGGGTGAAGATCAAAGGATAAACGTAGCATAGAGCCGTTTCGAGCAATCGGGACGACCAGGGTCGACCACTGAACTTTGTACTACAGCTAACTTCTTCGTGGAGGTTCGATCCCTCCCCCTACAGCACTAAAAATCTCCTATTAGATTGAAATTCAATTTGATAGGAGGTTTTATGCCCAGTAGGGGACGAGATTGAGGACGTTTTTTTGGAATTTGCTCCAAATATTAATTCTCGACTCACTCGGTTAGATATAATCAAAAGCCCCATTTTTTTAGAATACACCTTTTGGCGGCAGCTGGCATCAGCAAATGTGCAAACTATACTTTATCCAAATTCTTAGTCATATTAAACCCTACTAATAAACCAGCACCTGCCATGAAGAAAATTAAAGCAGGGTAAACTGCCCCTTCTTGTTTAAGGGAAGTAAAAGTTGTCAGCAACAAAGCCAGAAAAACACCTACTCCTACACCCATTAATAGAAGTGCCAAATTGAGTATAAATATTTTCCAAATGGGTGTTGTATGACTAGCCCCATTCATGAAAATACTTGCATCAACTCCTTTTTCGATAAGGGCCAGGCGCTCTTTGTTTCTGGTAGATAAATAAAGATAGAAGATGCCGAATAAGACAAAGAATAAACTGATTGGGATTAAGATTTCCATAATGCTGTTTTTTAAATTAATTTAATGTGTTCAGGATATATGACGACAGCTTCATTATATCGGTTACAAGTAAGCATAAATATATTTTTCAACTTCTGTAACCCACGTCAATTTTCTTTCGTCAAACGCATTGTATTATGGTAAATTCAGATGATCAGGAATATATTCGCAAAACAATTTTAGGCGATACCAATGCCTATGCGGTATTAGTGAATCGTTATAAGGATATGATATTTACACTTTGCTTGAAAATGGTGGACAATAGAGAAGAAGCAGAAGAATTGTCGCAGGATAGTTTTATCAAAGCATATCGTTCGTTGAAACAATTTAGAGGTGAAGCTAAATTCTCTACCTGGCTATATAAGGTATGTTATTTTACTTGCCTCGATCGACTTAAAAAATCGAAAAAGGAAAAACAGTTTGTGGCGATTAATACATTTTCCAATGAAGAAGTTGCCTCTCTACAAACCAACTTTGAGCAACTACTGGAAAATGAACGCAAAGAACTTGTTCAGGAATGCTTGAATCTATTGCCAGCAGAAGAAAAAATTTTATTAACCCTTTATTATTTAGAAGAGCAATCTGTAAAAGAAATCGCTCAAATTATTGGAACAACGGAAGGCAATATTAAAGTAAAGCTTTTTAGAAGTAGAAATAAATTGATAAGCTTATTACAAGCACAAACAGCTAACAAAAACATCAACCATTATGCAACAAAATAATGAACATTCGATAGATATACTAGTGGAGAAAATGATGACAGAAATATCAACAGAGAGTTCTTCTGTTGATTTTACAACCAATGTCATGTTACGGCTACAATCATTGCAAGCAGAGAAAAGCATATCCTATCAGCCTCTAATTTCAAAAACGGCTTGGATCGTAATTGGTATCTGCGTGTTGGCGTTATTAGGGATCATCATCGCCAATAAAAATGTTACAAAAAAAGACGGGATTGATTTTGATGGCATGAACCATTTCTTAATGAATATCTCTCAGGGCTTTAAAATTTTTCAATTCTCCACAATCAGCATCTATGCCGTACTACTTTGTACGGTTATGTTTTTTGTACAATTAATTATTTTAGTGAATCGGTATCAGAAATGTTTTGCCGATCCGCCGTCTTCCATAAACAGCAATAAGCTCTGCTCTATTGGAAGCAAAAGATGCTTCTAGCGTCTTTTTTTCTTTTTCTCTTCCTGTAAGCTTTTCCATGTATTTAGTGTTGTGGCGGAGTTTGTTTATCAATACTCCGCCACAATTTTGTGATTACGACCACTGCAAGGTTGTTTTATTAATTGAAGGGAATGCTTTCCTCAATTATTAATAATTATCGGGTCTGCTAACTTTTGCTTCTTTAATCTAAGTGGAGGATTGAATACTTATAGCTATGCCATTGTTTAGAAACGCAGTCGAGCGGGTATAAGTGAAAAATACTTCAGCTGTATATGAATGTAAACTGTTTGAAAACAAAACGTGTTACATTTATCCAATAATAACTAACAAAAAAAATTATGTATTCGCAATACAAAGTATCTGGATATAACATTACCATCGACCCTGCTTTTCAAAATAAGCGATTGGGAAACAGTCCTGAATTAATCTTACTTTTTAATGAATTATTTATTGAAAGTCAGGATAAAAAAAACAAGAAGATTATAACAAAGCTAGCTGACTTAATTGTAAAATTCCCTCAATCTCCACAGTTAAAAAATTTCCTATCTGCTGCTTATAGTGTACAAGGTAATTTTAAAAAAGCTGAAGAAATAAACCAGGTGATTCTTACTGAGCACCCTGATTATTTATTTGCAAAACTTAATTTAGCCAATCAATATATAACGGAAGGCAAGTTAAAAAAAGTTCCAGAGGTTTTAGGTGCTGCAATGGAAATAAAAGAACTCTACCCTGATAGAGAATTATTTCATTTGGCAGAAGTTAGCGGTTTTTATAAAGTAGCCATTCGTTATTATGCTGCAATTGATGACCTAGAACTGGCAGAAAACAGATTTTTGGTTTTACAAGAAATTGCACCAATGCATCCTGATACTGAAACTGCCGA
>JAYUFN010000418.1:0-3084 GCA_043738705.1 Bacteroidota bacterium | reverse complement strand
ATTTACGAAGAAACACTTATTGATGCAAAGGGCCAACCCGAGTACCAATTAAGGAATATGTATCCGGTTTTAGATGTGAATGGAGAGGTGAGTATGATAATTGGATATGGTGTTAATATAACGGATCATAGAAAGGTAGAAAATCAGATGCGTATCAATGAGAAACGATATCGTGATCTTTTTAATTATAGTCAGGCGCTTATTTGTACGCATGATCATAAGGGGGTGTTGCTCTCGGTAAATCCGTCCATTTGCGAAACTTTGGGATATACTAGCGAAGAGATGATTGGTAAATCTTTAAAAGATTTTGTTACGCAAAAAGAAGCAGACAATTTACAAACCGATTATCTAGATATTGTTATAAATCAAGGGAAAAGTAAAGGAGTATTTCGAGTAGTTCACAAAAATGGGAAGCGACTTTTTTTGCTTTTTCAAAACTATATGGTTGAAGAGAAAGGAATGGAGCCATATGTGATCGGATTCTCACAAGATATTACCGAAAGAGTGCAAGCTGAAAATGAGCTAATGGTTGCAAAACAACTTACTGAAGATGTTTCAAAAGCTAAAGAAATTTTTCTCGCAAACATGAGCCATGAAATTAGAACACCCATGAATGGAATCCTGGGCGTGGCAAATTTATTAGCAAAAACACTATTAGTACCTGAGCAAAGAAATTATCTAAAACTAATAAAAGAGTCCGCAAATAACTTATTGGTTATTGTAAATGACGTGCTTGATATTGAAAAAATAGCGGCCGGAAAAATTGAATTCGAACAAATACCTTTTTCTTTTTCCGATAAGATATACACATCTGTACAATCATTCCAGTACAAGGCCGAAGAAAAAGGGTTACACTTGAATTTAAATAGTTCGTTTGATGAAAATATAGTGGTTGTTGGTGATCCTTTTAGATTAAGTCAAATTATCAATAACCTCTTAAGTAATGCCATTAAGTTTACTTCGCATGGGAAAATTTCAATAGAAATTTCAATTGTAGAAAGTAGCGCACAAAAAGTATTAATAGGATTTTCTATTTCTGATACAGGTATTGGGATTGCGTTTGACAAGCTGAATACCATATTTGAACCTTTCGTTCAGGCTTCTACTGATACAACCCGAAAATATGGCGGAACTGGCTTGGGATTATCAATTTGCAAAAATTTGGTTCAGATGCTGGGCGGAACTATCTCTGTTGAAAGTACGCTACATGAAGGAACTACTTTTAGTTTTCAACTGCCTTATATTATCGGTGATAAGGATATGTTATACATTGAGGAAAAAGCACCGGATGATTATAGCTTGTTGGGTGCTAAAAAAATATTAATTGCAGAAGACGTAGAATTAAACCAGTTTATTGCATGCCAAATACTTGGATCATGGGGTATGGAGGTTGCAGTAGCGAATAACGGTAAAGAGGCACTCGAAATGGTTCAGAAAACGCCTTTTGATTTAATTTTGATGGATATTCAAATGCCTGAAATGGATGGTATAGACGCTACGCGTCTTATAAGAAAATTGGATAATCCCATTAAATCTAGTATCCCTATCATCGCACTAACCGCTAATGCATTGAAAGGCGATAATGTTCGATACATGCAAGCTGGCATGAACGATTATCTTACGAAGCCGTATACAGAAGCTAAATTGTATTCGGTGATCAGTAAATTTCTAGCTCCTCCAAATAACATAAATATTATTGAAGACACCACTTTGGAAAGTTTGGAGCCTCATATTATTCTAAAGGAAAATCAAATCAGCGTCTTGATTGAAGAACCTGATTTTGTAAAAGATAGTAATGATCCGAAATTATACGACCTGTCCATCGTGAACTTAATCGGTAAGGGGAGCCTTGAATTTATGAATAAAATGGTTTCTCTTTTTTTAGAACAAGTACCCCATGACCTTTTGAAAATGAATGAACTTGCATCAAAAGGCGAATGGGAAATGGTTTCTAAACTTGCTCACAGGATGAAGCCTTCTATAGAAGGAATGGGAATTAGTTTATTAAAAGATACTATTCGTTTTGTAGAGAATGCTGCAGGTAAGAATGATTTTTTTAATGAAAAAGAATTATTGCAAAAAATAAATACCATGACAACTATTATGGAACAGGTGTTTTCTCAATTGAAAAAAGAGTTTCCTGAACTTTCTAAATCTACTCAATAAAATATCAAGCACTTATCTTTAATTGAACAGCTCAATTTTTTTGATATTGGTTAGTGTATGATCATCTAAAAGCGTTGTAGCACAAGCCTCTGCATTTGGTAGCTCATATTTGAAGAAGAATTCCATGGTATGAATTTTTCCTTCATAAAATGTTTTTGAATTGGTTTTGAAGTCTTCGGAATTTATTTTCTCCGAGGCTTTATTTGCCATTTTTAACCACTGCCATCCAATCACTATATAACTTGCCATTTCCATAAACACAGTCGCGTCAGAAAGGTATCTGTCTATTTCGCCTTTTATGGTATAGGAATTTAAGTGTTGTAAAACTTCGCTTGTTCTTTTTAGTTCGGCACTTAATTTCTTTGAGTATGGAGCCAGATTTTCAAAAGATTCAGTTTCCTTTATTGTATCGGAAATGGCTGTAAATAAGAGTTTTACTGATTTCCCGTTTTGCAAAATCACTTTTCTACCTAACAAATCAAGCGATTGAATTCCAGTTGTGCCTTCATACAAAGACATGATTTTTAAATCCCTGTATAATTGTTGTACTGGGAAATCGGTTGTAAATCCGTATCCCCCAAGAGTTTGAATAGCAAGTGCTGCCGATCTACTGCCCTGTTCTGAAGCATAGGTTTTTACAATTGGAGTTAGAATCTCAAGTAACATCAAATTATTGTCCCTCTCTTCGCCTTTGCTTACGTGTACCATATCGTACAATTTATTGCATTCCATCACTAGCGATAAGGAAGCTTCTGTAATTGCTTTTTGCGTAAATAACATTCTCTGTATATCTGCATGATGGATGATTAATACAGGAGGCTTTGACGGATCTTTTTCGGTAGCAGGTCGTCCTTGTGGTCTCTCCTTACAATATTGTAAGGAGGCCTGATAAGCAGCCATGGCAACAGATGCCGCACA
>JAYUFN010000417.1:0-3091 GCA_043738705.1 Bacteroidota bacterium | reverse complement strand
GTATTAATTAAAGAGTACTAAACTCGAATTGCAAACTGCTAGTTTTACATTTTAACTTTTAAATGAACAGACTAATAATGGATTATAATTTAATTATTTTATCGGTAATATCAGCAATATTAGCTTCACTAATTACTTTACTTTTTTTGCGCCTAAGATTTGTTCGTCAAAAAAAATCATTTGATGAGCAGTTAAAAGGAAAAATAGAAATTATCACAAATTTTGAAAAACTGCTTCAGCAAACGCAGGTTCAAAAAGATTTGGTGCTAACTCGTGCAATTAAAGCGGAAACGCAGTTAATCATGGTTAAAGTAGCAATGGCAGAATCTAGAGAAAGTAGTTTTGATATGATTGATAATATGACAGCCGAAAATGCAGAACTAATAAAAAAGATCCTAGACATTGATGCTAAAAAGATCTTGGAAAAAATTTAATTCGAGCAAGCTAGAAATTATCTATGAAAATTCATCATCCCGAACCTAACTTTATCCTGCCAATATTTATTGTGCTTGGCTGCCATGATTAAAAAAAAACAAGGAATAGATATTATTGATAAAATTCTGGATACCTGCTACAAGCATAACCCAGATGCTTTGTTTATCATGAGTTTGATGCACCAGTATGAAGAGCGCGGCGGACTTAGTAAAAAACAACTAGAGGGTTTGTATCTTAAGGCACAAAAGGTAACAGGGATGCCCCAAAGTTGGTTAGCAACTTTGGAAGCCGAAATTTTAAAAAGACCAAACCGCGATAAAACAGCACTAATAGAAAACAAGCCTTTATATACAAAGGACAAAACCTCAGAAAAATTAATTCAAAATATCCTCGAAAAATATCCTCAACACAAGCGGGTATTATTTTTTTATACAAAGTTTTCAAATAATGAACAGCTATCTGCGGATGAAAAAAATGAAGTGCAAAAATTTCATAAACTTCTAATCAAAAAATAAATCAGTTTTTTAAAAGCACTTTCTTTAAAATTATTTTTCCTTCATTTATTTCGATTGCATATAATTCGAAATCCGGATCTGAAGAAACTAATTTTTTATCAGTTTGTATATTTGGTAATTTGCTCAGGTCGCTAATTAAGCCACTGATTGAACCTGTGGATAGCATTATTTTATTATCCGACCCGGTTCCATAAGATGCAATGGAGCCGTTCTCAAAAGCTATCTTAAGATCACTACTACCAAAGCCGGTGATAGATTTTGCATAGTATGTTTCTGTGAGGTCTGGAAGATAAACGATCGAATTTTTTGTGGTGCCGTCTTTGTTTATATTATGCTCTACAAGAAGAAAAGGTTTTGCATAGTGAAATTGAATAGCAGTTTTATTTTGCAAAGTCGCATCTGAATAAATTTTTACTCCGGCGCATCCACTAAACAGTACTGATAGAACGAGGATTAGAAATAACGGGTTTTTCATTGTGTTGATTTTAATGATGATTTAAAGCAGTGAAGAGTTTATTTAGAGACTGGGGATCTTTTTGTAAGTGCATTAAAGAGTCGGTATATAAATCTACCCGCTTCATTGCTGTTTTTGATAATAGCCAGTTCATGGGTAATTTTTTCTGAGTGATGTCGAGATTTAAATTAATGATTTGTTCTTCTGAAAAGTTCTTAGCCATAAATATTTTCAGTTCTTCGATTGTAAGTTGAGCCTTTGCTAGGCGTGTATTTTCAAAAACGTTTATAATTTCCATCACATCATTAGCAAACCGGATATTTGTGTGCATAGTGGTATCTTGAGAAAAATTAAATTGAATAATATAAGGCCTAATGGCTGGATACTTTTTTAGGTCGATTGCGTTTAAAACCTGCAATAAAGTTTCTTGTCCTTTGTTTTCATAATATCCCCCATCTACATAATGGAATCTATTATTGGTATTATTTAATTCGAACATAGCGGCAGGTGAGATTAACGGGAATCTTGTGCTAAGATTAATAGCCGTTGAATAAGGGATAGAAATCTGGTATTTATTTCTGAGGTCTCTTAAATTGGAAAGAGGGAAGGTTTTTTCTAGACTAGTATTTGTCCATACACAGGGTAATCCGGTTTCGCTTTCAACGGTATTGATGAATAATGCTGGCGAAGACTCCCTAATATTGTTATCAAATGCAGCACTAAATAAATTCTCTCCATTGTAAATGCTTTTTGTGGCTTTACCCCAGCTATTCTCCCAACTATTTTCTAAAGCAATTGCCCGGTCTAAACTTGCTATATGTATTGGTATAAAATAGTTGAGTACTTCTCCAAACACCAGCTTCCCCGTAACTGCTGCTAGAAAATCGGCTTCAAAAAATTGTTTTGTAACAATCGTATTACCATATTGTAATGGTTCGTACAGATCGTTATGTAGACTATTAAATAAATTTACTCCCAATGTGCCACCCGACACACTGCTATAACAATAAATATGATTTTTAAATTCAGGAAAACTATCTTGAAGTTTAGCAAGTAATAAAGCCGTAAAAGCACCGGTTCTTAGGGCACCTCCTTCTGCTGCAATAAAAAAAACGGCAACCTTTTTTCTATTGCTACTATCTTCTTTTTGCTCAAGTGCTTCATACCAATTCTTAAAATGAATGGGTAAGGCCACAACGTTTTTCGTTGGTTTTTCGTTGGTAGATCTTACGGGATGATCGTTGTTGATATAGGAACAAAAACAAAGCCAGATTAATACGATGAAGCGATAAGGCAGATTGATTTTTGGAAGGGGCTGCGCCTTATCAAGAAAATGCAATAATGTATAAATCATTTGCCAGCTTGCAAAGGCAAAACATAAAAGTGTAATGGAACTAATGCGTTGATAAATACTGATATCCGAAAAAGATAAAATTAATATCAATGTTATAGCGGATAAACTCAAAACAATTAGTTGTATAATAAGGTTCTTGTAATAATACAATGGTATCTGGTACATCCAAACCAAAATATTTTTGTTATCGGGTAGGCGAAAAGGCTTAGACTTTAGTATAAACTCTGAAGGGATTAGGCTGCCATTTGAAAGCATCATTTCTCTTGGAAGATCATCTTGTAGATGCATGATTTCTTGCTGATTCAGATCAACACGATAGTCATTAAATATGCC
>JAYUFN010000416.1:0-8565 GCA_043738705.1 Bacteroidota bacterium | reverse complement strand
AGATTTAATATCCCGATGAAGAATAGCATTTTTAATATTGATTTGCGAAGACTCATTTACTGTTTTTCAAAATTACTTTAAATATTCAACTTTCACTTATCCGTTAATTTCGGCAATAATCATTCCGATTTTACCTTTTACTGATTTATTAACGTTCAAATCGGTCTGACTATTATCTTTGGTTCCTTTTAAAATCAACTATATGAAGCGTTTATCTGTTCTTTTATTTTTAATTGTTGCCTTACAGTCCTTAGCTCAATCCCCACAAAAAAATGAGGGCTGGAAAAAGAACTATAGGGAAACACCTGCAAAAATCAATGATCTAGTGCATACTAAACTGGATGCGCATTTTGATTATGACAAATCTTACTTAAATGGAAAGGTTTGGATTACGCTCAAGCCACACTTCTATCCTACCGACTCCGTTCAAATAGATGCAAAAGGCATGGATATACAAGCAGTTGAAATTATTAACGCTGGAAAAAATAGTAAACTGAAATACAGTTATGATAGTCTGTTACTCCATATCAAACTCAATAAAACTTACCAGAGGGACGAAAAATACACCATCTATATTGCATACACTGCAAAACCAGATGAATTTAAAACTGAAGGAAGTGCCGCGATCACTGATGCAAAAGGGCTCTATTTCATTAATCCAAAAGGTACCGATCCAAAAAAACCAACTCAGATATGGACTCAAGGAGAAACCGAAGGAAGTTCTGTTTGGATCCCAACCATTGACCGCCCAAATCAAAAGGGAACTAATGAATTTAATTTAACCGTGCCTGCAAAATATGTAAGCCTATCAAATGGCAAATTGGTAGGACAAACTAAAAATGCAGATGGAACCAGAACCGATACTTGGAAAATGGACCAGCCACATTCACCGTATCTATTCTTTATCGGCATTGGAGATTATGCAATCGTAAAAGATAGCTACAAGGGTAAAGAAGTAAATTATTATGTAGAGAAGGATTACGAAAAAGTTGCACGTAAAATTTTTGGGTTAACTCCCGAAATGATGCAGTTCTTTTCAGAAAAAGTTACTGGCATTGAATATCCATGGGTAAAATATAGTCAGATCGTTGGACGAGATTATGTGAGTGGTGCTATGGAAAATACTACTGCCACATTACATCAGGAAAGTGCACAACAAGATGCACGTCAATTGATAGATGGTAACGAATGGGAAGGAACCGTTGCACACGAATTGTTTCATCAATGGTTTGGAGACCTAGTAACTGCAGAAAGCTGGAGTAATATTACAGTTAATGAAAGCTTTGCAGATTATAGTCAGCTCTTATGGTTAGAATATAAGTATGGCGCAGATGCTGCGGGCTTTGAACAATATAAAGAAATGCAGAGTTATATTGGCAGCGGTAGCTCTTCAAAAGATCTGGTTCGTTTTTATTATAACAGCCAGGAAGATGTGTTTGATCAGGTAAGCTATCAAAAAGGCGGACGCATCTTGCATATGCTGCGAAATTATGTTGGTGACAAAGCATTCTTTGCATCATTAAATAAATATTTAACCACTAATAAATTCGGAAACGGCAATGCTCACAAATTGCGTTTAGCATTTGAGGAAGTTACAGGAAAAGATCTTAACTGGTTTTTCAATCAATGGTATTTCGGAAACGGTCATCCTAAATTAGAAATCGATTATCGTTACGATACATCAGCACAAAAAGCATTTGTATTTATCAAACAAACGCAGAGTGGCGACAAGTTATTTAAGCTACCAGTGGCAATTGATATTTATCATGGTTCAAACAAAACAAGAGAGCAGGTATGGCTATCAAATAAAGCTGATACTTTTTCTTTTGTGTCTGCAACTAAGCCTGATCTTATTAATGTGGATGGAGACAAAGTCATTTTATGCGACAAGAAAGACAATAAAACACTTACTGAATTTATCTATCAGTATAACTTTGCGGGAAAATATTTAGACAGAAGAGAAGCACTTGATTTTGCATCCCGTAAAATGTCGGAACCTGCTGCACAACAATTAATGTTTAAAGGATTAAACGATCCATTTGATCGTATCCGTGCAAAGGCAATACAAGGTTTTGCAAATAGAAAATTAGATGAAGCTACGTTGGCCAAAATAGAATCGATTGCAAAATCTGATCCTTTCAGAACGTTAAGAGCGGATGCGATAGACTTACTAGCAAAATCAAAAAATAAAAATTACAAGGATTTATTTATTGCTGCCACAAAAGACTCTTCGTACAGTGTAGCTGGAGCAGGCTTGCAGGCACTCGCTTTGATCGACAGTATACAAGCGTTTCAGATCGCCAACAGTTTAAGCAAATCAGTTTCAAAAGGCCGGCTATCATTGGCGATCTCAAGCACCATCATTGAATTTGGTGACGAGTCTGCTTATGATTTCATAATGAACAATTTTAATAGTATGCCTCTGTCGCAGGAAAAATTCAGTACCGTTGCAACTGTTAGCGAATTTCTTGCAAAAGTAACTGATGAGAAAAAATTTCAGAAAGGTGTTGATGCAATTGTAAAATTCAGAGATGATATTCCTCAATCAATTCGCACTCAAACAGATCCTTTTATCAACAATATGATATTAAAAGGGTTGGCAACAAAAAAAGAAACCGCAGGAGCAAAAGCCATGGCTGATTATGTAACTAGTAAAATTTCAACTAAAAAATAGTTTCAGTAAAAAAAGGACTTTGAATATTTTTTAAAAACAAAGCCATCTCAATATTGGGATGGCTTTTTATTGGTTGATGTTGGAAAAATTAATTGACAATGGTCTTAAAAGTTAATTTCATTGTCATTGGAGAAGATAACTCTTTGTATTCAGTGTTTCCCGAAATGTCCATTGTTAAATTCTCTTCTTTCAATAACCCATTTACTTTATCATAAATTCTTCTGCCATTACTAAAGCCTTTTAAATTTTGTGTCATTTCAATCTCGCCTTGTGATGCCTTCAAATGTAAATCATAGTCCGTATTTACATTTAACTCCACTTCAGTTTCACTATTACGAATGATGGTATATTGATTATAAATTTTTGAGGATTCATTGATCAGTGAATCAGTCCACAGAAATCCATTTTTGATATTAGAGGGGTTGATCGTCAAAAAATATTTAATGGGATCTTCTATCCTGCTTCCCGTGGAATTTAGTCCTTCTAGATTGGGACCTGATATCATCTTGTTATTTTCAACGACAATGTTTTGTGGCTTATTTAAGAAAGCAACCAGTTTGGCGAGTTCGGGATTACTGCGGCCTACACTACTATCGGTATCAAACTTTTGCTCCTGCCCATTCATACCAATTTTAGTATTGAGATGTAAAGGAGTTATTTGTAAAATATAACCTGTATTTGACACTGATACCACATCAAAAGAAACTTTTAGTGAGCCGTCGTTATGCATTTGCATATGCTGATCGAGCATCGTTATTTCTATCAGGTTAGTAGTAGCAGTTGTTACAAAGAATTTTTTTTTGATAGGTATATGAATACTTTGCGCATAGCCATTCAGTATTTGCATGAACAGGATCAATATAAAAAAGCTTTTCCGCATCCGCTTCTATTAAAAATTTTACCAACTGCCGCTGGCACCTCCGCCACCATCGCTTCCACCACCGAAACCTCCGAATCCACCACCACTATCACTTCCACCTCCCCAATCGCTACCACCGCCGCGCCCTCCTGAAAGAAGCGATGCCCAGAACAAGGTTTGTGCAATTCCTCCAACACCACTACGACTCATCATACCTCCGCCTCCGCCGCGTCCGCCACTTACCATGGCTATAACAACAACTAAAATAATCAGGAAAATGAAAATACTTCCTCCGGTACCAGCGCCCCCTTTCGGCTTGTCGCGTTTAACTTTATATTCACCTACTGCCGCTTTAGCTATTGAGTTTATTGCCAGATCTATACCATGGTAATAATCGCCCACCTTAAAATTTGGAACAATATCATTCCTAATAATACTTGCCGTAGTGATATCTGGCATAGCACCTTCTAAACCATATCCAACTTCGATCCGAATTTTTCGATCATCAATTGCAGCAATTAATAAGATACCATTATTTGTTTTCTTATTACCAATACCCCAATCACGGAAAAGCTTCGTTGCATATTCCTCGATAGGATAATCATTCAATGTTTTGATAAGCACTACCGCAATCTGATTGGAACTGCTATCATCAAGAGCAACTAGTTTTCTTTCTAGAATATCTTTTTGCTCAGGCGATAAAACATTTGCTGCATCATTAACCAATCTTGGTGGGTTTGGTTTTGGCAATAAATCCTGGGCCGAAACCAGCGATATTGAAAAGAAACAGAATAGTATAATTAAGAATTGCTTCATGTGATATTATAAAGTAGGGGAGTAAATTTTACGCCCCTACTATTTATTTACCAAATACGATTTCGTCCGATAATTCATTTTTGTCGGTAGCAGCATCATAAGGAAAATGCGTTTCCAATGCCACACCAATAGATCTTACCACATTGGCAATACCAATTGCATAATTCTGTTTATTGAAATGAAAAAGCATATTTTTTACTTCCTCATTCCAAAATGCGTCTCCCACTTTTTGATGAATGCCCTCATCCCCAAATACAGCCAGCTGTCGATCCTTGATTGCAACATAGACTAGTGAAGCATTGTGCGCTGCAGTCTGGTACATTTTCAGATTTATAAATATTTCTTTGGCTCTGCGGAGTGGATCCATATACGTACATGAACTTTCGATGTACACACGTACCTCACCGCTAGTTTTTAGCTCTGCTTCGCGAATGGCTTGCACTATCTGCGCTTGTTCAGCGGCAGAAAAATAGTTAACTGCTTTTCTTGAAAATAAAGAGAACATCTATCAATTTTAGAATTTTACTTCAGGTGCTTTTTCTGATCCAACTGCGGCTGTAAATCCTTCCTTCTGTTTGAAACCTGTTAAACCAGCAAGGATATTCATTGGAAAAGAACGAGCCTTAATATTATAATCAGCAACTGCAGCATTAAAATCGTTACGCGATACCTTGATTCTATTTTCAGTACCTTCTAATTGCGCTTGCAAACCACGGAATGCTTCATTAGCTTTCAAGTTTGGATAGTTCTCAGTAAGTACCATTAACTTTCCAAGGGCCTGAGACAACTGGCCTTGAGCAGCTTGGAACTGTTGTATTTTTTGAGGAGAAAGATCATTTGCTTCCAATTTAATCTGCGAAGCACTTGCTCTAGCTTGTATTACATCAGTAAGTGTTTTTTGCTCAAAGTTAGCTTCGCCTTTTACAGTGCTAACCAAATTAGGGATCAAATCAGCTCTTCGCTGGTAGTCGCTTTGTACATTATTCCAAGCCTTTTTAACAGTTTCGTCCTGTTGTACTAAACCGTTGTATCCATTACATCCAGACCATCCTAATATTAGTATCAATCCGGCAATAACAATCAATGTGATGTTTTTTGTGCTCATACAAATTTTAATTTAAGTGTAATTTAAATGTTTGTCGCAATACCGATAATAATATTACAAAATAAGTGCCATTGAAAAATTTTACCGGATTTGGCAGAGAGAAAAATATGGGCTTGTTTTTATCTATTTTACAAAATTTTAGGTTTTCAAGGATAAAGGTCCTTCAATCCTCACATCAGGCTAATCTTATCGATACCATATTAAAACGGGCTGCCAAAATTAGCAACCCTTAAGGCACTTTATATGATATTCTTATTCATTAATGGCTGCAATACCTGGAAGTGATTTTCCTTCAAAGTATTCTAGCATAGCACCCCCTCCAGTAGAAACGTAGCTTACTTGATCAGCAAAACCAAATTGGTTCACTGCTGCAACACTATCACCACCTCCTACTAGTGAAAAGGCACCCTGCTTTGTTGCTGCTGCAACTGCGATGGCGATTGCTTTGGTACCGTGTTGGAATTTTTCCATTTCAAAAACACCCATTGGACCATTCCATAAAATAGTTTTTGAGCGCTTGATAACATTTGCAAATTGGATTGCCGCATTTTCACCGATATCCAATCCCATCCAGCCATCCGGAATATGATTACTTGGTGCCGAAGAAGTGTTTGCATCTGCAGAGAACGCATCAGCAATTACTGAATCGGAAGGCAAGTGAATACAAACTCCTTTTGCTTCTGCTTTTTTCAATATATCGATAGCCATTTCTAGGCGATCATTTTCGCAAAGTGAATTACCAATCACACCGCCCTGTGCTTTCATGAAAGTATAAGCCATACCCCCACCAATAATTATATCAGTAGCTCTTTCCAATAAGTTCTCGATAATCAAAATTTTATCAGAAACTTTTGCTCCACCGATAATTGCAGTAAAGGGTTTTTCACTTTCATGCATTACTTTCTCGGCGCTAGCAACTTCACCTTCCATTACTAAGCCAAACATTTTTTTATCGCCAGGGAAAAACTGTGCAATCACAGCAGTAGAAGCGTGTGCGCGGTGTGCAGTTCCAAATGCATCGTTCACATAGAGGTCGCCCAGTTTACTAAGTTTTTCAGCGAAAGCGGTATCTCCTTTTTCTTCTTCTATATAAAAGCGAAGATTTTCTAATAGCAAGACTTCACCTGGTTGCAAAGAAGCCGATAATTCGGTAGCAGTTGCACCGATACAATCGTCAGCAAACTTTATGGTAACACCACCAAGCAAATCACTCAAATGTGATACGAGGTGTTTTAAAGAATATTTTTCAGTCGGCCCATCTTTAGGGCGACCAAAATGGCTCATTAGAATTACGCTTCCGCCATCAACCAATATTTTTTTAATAGTAGGAATGGTAGCGCTCATCCGGTTATCATCAGTAATTACGTATTCGGCATTTAATGGCACGTTGAAGTCAACGCGGATTAAAGCTTTCTGCCCTTTGAAATTATGTTCAGAAAATTTGCTCATGATTGATGTTTTAAAAATGAAAAACCGCAGGGTCGCAATGGCGCAGAGAAAATAAACTCAGCGCAATTGTCTCTGCGGTTTTAAAATATGCTTAGTCGTCTTATTTGATCTTTCCAGCGAAAAACTTCACTGTGCGAACCAACTGAGAAACATAGCTCATTTCATTGTCGTACCAGCTAACGGTTTTCACCAATTGATGATCGCCAACTGTTAATACTTTAGTTTGAGTGGCATCGAACAAAGAGCCGAAATGAGTTCCAATTACATCAGAACTTACAATTTCGTCTTCTGTGTATCCGAAGCTTTCGTTACTAGCTGCTTTCATAGCCGCATTGATTTCTTCCACGGTTACTTTTTTAGCAAGGATAGTGGTCAGTTCAGTTAATGAACCAGTTATAACCGGAACACGTTGAGCGCTACCATCTAATTTACCTTTCAATTCAGGCAATACCAAACCAATTGCTTTTGCAGCGCCGGTGCTGTTTGGAACAATGTTTTGGGCGGCAGCTCTAGCTCTGCGTAAATCTCCTTTGGGATGCGGAGCATCTAAGGTATTTTGATCGTTCGTATAAGCGTGAATGGTTGTCATGATACCACTAACGATTCCGAAAGAATCATTTAAAGTTTTAGCCATTGGAGCCAAACAGTTGGTAGTACAAGATGCACCAGAGATAATAGTTTCAGAACCATCCAAGATATTATGGTTAACGTTGAAAACAACTGTTTTCATTTCGCCAGTAGCTGGAGCAGAAATCACAACACGTTTAGCACCTGCTGTGATATGTGCTTGTGCTTTTTCTTTATCCGTAAAGAATCCAGTAGATTCAATCACAACGTCTACATTGTGGGTTCCCCAAGGAATTTGAGCGGGATCTCTTTGTGCATATATTTTAACCGTTTCTCCATTTACGATGATAGAATCGGCAGTGGCGGTAACTGTGGCGTCGAAACGTCCTTGTGCACTATCATATTTCAGAAGGTGTGCCAGAACAGCAGGGCTGGTCAGGTCATTAATGGCAACGATCTCAATTCCGTCCATATTGTAGATCTGACGATAAACAAGACGGCCGATGCGTCCGAAACCATTGATGGCGACTTTAACTGTACTCATGAACAAGTGATTTTAGTGATAAAAGTTTTTAAAGAGTGGCGAAGTTAACGATTTGTCTAAAAAAAAGAATGTGAAATATCTATTATTTCTGAGGGGAGATGGGAATAATCGTAAAAAAGGTTAAAAAATTTTGGCAGAAAGGCATGCCACCCCTATTTTTGCAACCCATTATAAAAATGGCCGGTTCGTCTATCGGTTAGGACAGCCCCCTTTCACGGGGCAAAGACGGGTTCGATTCCCGTACCGGCTACAAAAAAAGAAGGAAAAGTTAAGTGCTTTTCCTTCTTTTTTTGCGCATATACTTCTGAATTACTGCACTTTTTGGTGAATTTTTATCGTTTTTAACAAGTTTTGATGGATGGTTCGATAATTCTTGTGGTTGCCCATGAGGGATTCGAACCAGACTACAAAGACGATTTTTAGTCGATATACGAAATCTACAGACGATTCTGATGTTATGGACAGCCTAATTCCGGAATCGCCTGCAGATTAACAGTGCCTCATTTAATTATAGAAAAAGTGTCTTTTTTTTAGACCCCATTATACCAAAT
>JAYUFN010000415.1:0-8592 GCA_043738705.1 Bacteroidota bacterium | reverse complement strand
ACCTTTCCAGCCTCTTTTATAACCCTATTTTTATAATGCTGTTTTACATAAACAGATACTGATGGTGGTAGTTGGGAAATGGGAATGGATTGCACCAATTCTATAAAGGCAGCTGCCGGTGTGAAGACGGCTGAATTATCTTCACCAGATTTACCTCCCCAATTAGCTTCAAAATTCCCCTTTTCTTTTTCCCAGCTAACCTTTTTTGCTTCAGGATATTTTTTTACAAACGCAGCTTTAACGGTGGCTGGTATATCTTTTTCTTTTAAATCCTGTGCAATTACAGTAGTCGTAAAAATGCAGGTTAATAGTAGTACTGATAATATATTTTTTTTCATGGTTTATTTAATTAATCCACAAGCTATATCTTGATTATGTAGATATTCTGAGTTTATCTCCTACCCCTATTTATTTACATTTTAATGGACGACATCCCTCCATCAACGTGCATAATTTGTCCCGTGATCCACATGGATTGATCGCTCAATAAAAAGCAGGCCATTGCGGCAATATCTTCTGGAGTGCCTATCTTTTTTAAAGGATGGCGTTGGGCATTTGCAGTAATTTTTTCTTCGGTATTCAGTAGACTCGCAGCTAGTTGGGTTTGAGTAATAGAGGGAGCTATACAATTGACTCTAATTTTTGGTGCCAGTTCTGCTGCCAAAGCTTTTGTAAGGCCTTCAATAGCACCTTTCGAAGCAGCTACTACAGAATGGAAATTAAAACCTGTTTGAACAGCTACTGTAGAAAATAAGAGAATAGACGCCGCGGGTGATTTCTTAAGAAGTGGTAATACCTGTTGTATTATTTTAACAGCTCCAACTAACTGTAGCTGATAGTCGTTCATAAAATCATCAGCACTGATTCTTAAAAATGGTTTCAGCAGAATAGCTCCGGGGCAATACACTAAGCCATCTAACTGCTCTGGTAGAAAAGTTAAATCTTGTTGGGCATCTAGCACATCTAGATAAAAGTATTGAATATTATTTTTGGATTCTTTTAGATTATTTTTATAAGATGCGAAAACGGTTCCATTAGTTTTTGATAATTCAGCTACAATGGCGTCGCCAATTCCCGAAGATCCCCCAATGATTAAGTAGTTTTTCATAGTCTTTCTTTTGACTAACAAAAAATGAAGTAATTGGTTTAAAACAGGTAACTGCTAAGATAGCAGTAGTGCCAGTTTATTTTTTTAATCCATACACTACCACCTGATTCGAGAAAGTAGGTAAATACACATGACCATTTGCGATGGTTGGAGAAGAGAATTTAGCATAGTTGCCGGCACCATCTATTAATGCATTCTGTTGATTGTTCCACAATTCCTTGGTAATATCAATTGCGGAGAAAGCTCGTAAAATACCTGGCCTCACTCCATGTTCTGCATCGTACGGAGGTACTGCATGTGCAATCCAAACAATACCAGTGGTATCAATGTTCCCATTAGACGACACAGAAATAACGCCGCCATTCTGGCCCACTGGTCCATTTACATTATATATCAATTGATTTCTTAGATCAAATAGTCCGATACTGCTATTGAATGGAATGGCGTGTAGCGGCTCGTTTTCGGGCCATACATACACATATTCTTTTGAAGAACCTTTGAAATAAGATGGTTGACAGTGCATATTTGCATTCGGATTATTGATGTTGAGGGATTGTTGAATCTGGTTTGAACCAGCAGTATATCCTCCCATAAAATCCTTATTCAAAACATAAAAATTCCCATCCTTACAGCCTGTAAAAAATGTATTTGTTGTAGGAATTATAAATGCACCCATTCCTCCATAATCTAAATCATTGTCTTCCAGATATTGATAATTGAAAGGAGTAAAATAAGAACTGATAGCTAGAGTAGATCCACTAACAGTTAACTTTAAAGCGCTTTCGCCACGGTTAGTTGAGTTTGTGGGATCGTTCTTGATACCAACAGAACCATTGCCTGTAACGCAATATAGATTCCCCTGTGCATCGGCAGCCATACCCATGCCACTTTCCCAAATTCCTCCATCGTAACCATTGGGTGTATCGTTATAAACAACTTTTTGTTGCAGTGTTTTAAAATCATACCCGAGTATCCAGCCATGGTAGGGCCCCCAATCACAATGTGAGGAGAAACTTACAAATACTAATCCATTTGATAGTGTGAGCGCTTGTCGCTGATTTTGTTTCTGTGCATCAAAACTAAGCATACCATTGTTGCTGCCATCACCTGTTCCAGTATAAGTAGCTGTGATTTTTACAGGGCTTCCTGCTTGTTCTGAACCGTTAAGTAAATTCACTGCGTGCAGGTGTTGAGCAAAACTGCCATTTCCATTGGTGCTACGGGCAACAAAATAAATTGTTTGAGATAGCGAATCAATTACAGGAGTGCCAACAATACCCATTGCTCCGCTAAAATCAAAATAACTACCACCGCAAGCACCTGTCATATCTGTATTTCTTGGAGCACGAATATATTGTGGATCTGTATAGTTTTTTGACCAAATCAAATTGCCGTTCTCAGCATCAAAAGCATAAATAGTATTACTTACAGAAGCTATCAATACCACATTGTGCAAGCCTCCATTTGTTTGAAGATTACTCACTACCAGAGGTTGCGCATACACTTGGTCGTCTACGTTTAAAACAAATTGTCTTCCGAAACTACTCGTATTTACATTGTTGATGGTGAGAATGGTTTCATGATTATTCCAACCTGCACGGGAGTTGTCATTGTGTTGCGTTAAGACAGATATTGAATTTTTTGGTAAACTGTCAATTTTGGTAATCGATTTTGTTTGGCTAAATTCTTTGCCACAGGATAAACAAAATAGCGACAACCCGAATAAAAAAAGTAATTGATTTTTTTTCATGAGATGGTATAGCAAGCAATGCATAGTTGCAAATGGGCTTTAAATTAAATCAAGTTAGCTGAATTCAGTGAAAATAATTCAAATCTAACCTACTTCCATTTTTTTAAATATAAGGTTGTTCCTGAATGCAATGAGTTATCTAATACTAAAATGATAATTGTCATAGAATAAGATTCTTCATCTTACTACCTTATGCTATTAACAAATATTTCGAGTATGAAAAAGAAGCAGAAAAATTTGATGAGCTATGCAGTATGGATTGATCATAAAAAACGATACTAGTATATTTAAAACCACCAATAAACTGAAGCCAGAAGCAATCGCTGACTTGTTACAAGAAAGTGTTCTATAATCTCATCTCCCAATCAATTATATGTCCTTCATTGATTATTATGAAATTTTAGGAATAAGCAAAAACGCTACGGATGACGATATTAAAAAGTCGTATAGAAAATTGGCAAGAAAATATCATCCAGATTTGAATCCCGACAATAAAGATGCGAAAGGTAAATTTCAAAAAATAAATGAGGCAAATGAAGTTCTAAGTGACCCTAGTAAAAGAAAAAAGTACGATCAGTATGGAGAGCATTGGCAGCATAGTGATGCAACTGAACAAGCAAACCGCGCTAAGCAAAATAAAGGAAATAATACGGGGCATGATTTTACAGGATCGTATGATGAGTCGGGGTTCTCTGACTTTTTTTCTTCTATGTTCGGAAATACAAGTTCGGACAACAAAAGTAGCCAAGTAAAATTTAGGGGGCAAGATTTTCAAAGCGAAATAGAGATTCCATTAGAAGAGGCATTTAAGTCGCATCAAAAAACCCTATCTATTCATGGTAAAAATGTTCGTATTTCTATACCTGCAGGCATTGAAAATGGGCAAGTAATTAAATTAAAAGGATATGGTGGGAAGGGTGTAAATGGTGGCCCTGATGGGGATTTGTATGTTACATTTCATATACCCAATCATCCTAATTTTAAAAGGTTAGCGAACGATCTCTATACAGCTGTAAATCTTGATTTATATACTGCAATACTTGGAGGTGAAGTAACACTTGATACACTGCATGGTAAAATAAAATTAAAAATTCATCCGGGAGTTTCTAACGGCTTAAAGACAAGACTAAAAGGGAAAGGTTTTCCACTATATAAAAAGGAGGGTGAATTTGGAGATTTGTTTGTTACATACCATATTGAAATGCCGGTAAACTTGACTTCTAAACAAAAAGAATTATTTATAGAACTTCAAAATTTATCCAAATAAAATTATTTATATGGACAAGCAAGAGTGGATACCAGTAGATATTTTTTGCAGGCAACATGGAGTTGAAACAGCTGTGCTTATTTCTTTTCATGAATTTGGTTTATTAGATATTTTAACAATTAATGAACTTAATTACCTAGACTATCAGCAATTAGAAGTTGCCGAAAAATTAGTTCGATTATATGCAGAACTTAATGTGAATCTCGAAGGGATTGATGTAATTAACCATTTATTACTAAGAATTAGTGATATGAACCAAGCCATACTATTACTTAAAAATAGATTGAGTTTGTATGAGGAAGTAATATAAATGTATTCTTGTTATTGGATTAATATTTGGCCTTTATTTTATCCAATCTCTACATTAATAAAAGAGCGTTCACCCTCTAAGCCAATTAATGAAAGGATTAGTTTTCCGGCAGGTCTATTTTTATAAAATAAATCGGAATAATCATTACATTGCTTCAGCCATGGGGCTTTAAAGGATTTGTGATGACTGATTGGTTCGGTGGAAAGAATGCAGTGGAACAACAAAGAGCAGGAAATAATCTGATCATGCCTGGAACACCGCCACAAAAAATTGCAATTATCGATGCGGTTAAAAAAGGACAACTTGATGAAAAAATACTTGACCAAAACGTAGAAGAGATCTTGAATGTAGTGCGATCGTTGCTATTGGACGCAATGCTGGTGATTATACTGTGAAATTTGTTAATGCGCAAGCAACACTTATTTCAGGCGTTTTCAAACTTCAAAAAGAACTGGTTGTTGAAAAAGTGAATAAAGTAATTGTTCCAAAAGAAGCAATTAATGAACTGAAGCATACAGTTGTTAGGTCAGTATGGTGTAGCATTTTAAATCATTAAGTCTATTGATTTGGTAGATTAAATTTTAGAATCTATATTTGCTTTTCTGCCTTACCAATTATATGTTAGACGCCAAGACACCCTTAGATATTTTATTGAATCGCACAAGTACTCAGGATAAAAATCAACTATTCCCAATATTTCTGAAACTAAATCAACTAAATATTTTATTAGTCGGTGGAGGTAATGTTGGTCTTGAAAAATTGGTTGCGATATTAAACAATTCTCCTAAAGCGAATATTACCATTATTGCGCCAGTTATTAAAAATGAAATTTTAGAATTATCACGGTCTTATTCAAATATTGTTCTTGTTAAAAGGGTATTTCAGGAAGAAGATATTGATCAAAGGAACATGATTGTGTGTGCTACTGATGATAAAGGATTGCACGTAACCATTCAAAAATTAGCTAAAGCCAAAGGGATACTTATTAATGTTGCTGACACGCCCGAGTTATGTGATTTTTATTTAGGTAGTATTGTGCAAAAGGGTAGTTTAAAGATTGCCATTTCAACAAATGGAAAATCACCAACTGTTGCTAAAAGAGTGAAGCAATTTATTAATGAGTTGATACCTGGCGAGATTGATGAAGTATTAGACAATGTTCAATTAATCCGAAATAACCTCAAAGGAGATTTCGATGAAAAGGTGAAACACCTAAATGAGCTTACTAAAGTATTGGTTTCAAAGAACCTTGATTTGAGCGATGGAGTACAAACAAAGAGCACAAAAAAGTGGCAAAGGATTGTTCTATTTTGTATTGTGGCATTTATAGTAATCCTAGTTTCTCATGCACTCTTATCTTATATTTCTTTCGATGGTTTTTTAGTAAGTATTAAGACCGCTTTTAGTACTGTTGATACGAATGTTTTCTTACTGATGTTACTTACCGGATTTTTAGCACAGATGGTAGATGGATCGATGGGTATGGGTTATGGCACTATTTCCACTACTTTTTTATTGGCTATTGGCGTATCACCTGCAATTGTAAGTAGCCGAGTGCATTCTGCGCGCGTGTTCTCGAGTGGGGTAGCAGGGTATAGTCATCATCGTTTTGGTAATATTAATAAAAAACTTTTTAGAACAATTGCATTACCAGGGTTGCTAGGAGCCATTGCGGGTGCTGCTTTAGCGGTGCTAGCACAAAATAGAAATTTGTCGTGGGTAAGAATTCCTCTTTCAATATATACGCTATACCTCGGATACTTTATTATCCGAAAAGCATATAACAAAAGTAATAAACAAGATAAGGTTAAGCGTGCAGGGTGGTTAGCAACTATCGGAGGTTTTCTGGATGCTTTTGCAGGGGGTGGGTGGGGTGCTTTGGTAACCAGTACACTTATCTCCAAACGTAGAAGCCCACGTTATGTGGTAGGCTCCGTTTGTTTAGCAGAATTTTTTGTAGTATTTGCGAGTGCAGTTACATTTTTTATTCTATTGAAACACTTTCCAATTATGGATATTCTTGGATTGATCATTGGTGGCGTAATTGCCGGACCAATTGCTGCTCGCCTAGTTGGTAAACTACCTCTTAAAACAATGTATCTATCTGTAGGATGTTTGGTGATCGCAACAAGTTTGTTTACTTTATTTAAAGTGATTAGCAAACTCATTTAGTGATAGCCCAATTTGATCAATTGAGATTCTGTGCAAATTCAATTAAGGTTTGTTTACTCATGTATCCACTTGTTTTTTTAATTAGATGACCATCAGGTGCGAAAAATAGAAAAGTTGGAGTTCCTTGAATTTGATAATCGTTATTAAATTTATCGGTAGAGCCTGCATCAATGTCCAGAATTAGGTTTACAAATTTGGTATTATAAAAATCACCTACTTCTTTTTCAGGAAATACATCTTTCAACATTTTACGGCATACAGAGCAGTAATTGGCATGCACCATCACAAAAAGAGGCCTATTTTCGGTCTTGCTTTTTGCGATAGAAAAGTTTAGACTATCAGTAATAAATTGAATTCCATTTTCTGTTTTTACGGGAAGCTTTGGATAAATAGCGTTGCAAGAACTTAGTGCAATAAGAACTATTGAAATTAAAATGGCTGAAATTGTTGTTCTGTATAAGATTTTTTTCATGACTTGGTTTATTGAATGGATTTTATTTGATGATTGAGCTACACTTTGCTGAAGTCGGATAATCTGATCCTACCTTACAACAATCTTCTTATTTTTACAAAATATACAATTTGTAAGGTAAGTTCATGAATGGAGTCTATAAAGAAACTTATTCCTTTTTTTGTGGCGATAAGTATCCTTCAATTTTAAAAAATATATTCTAATGAAAAATTTTGTATTCGGAATCTTATCTGTCTTGGCTACTACATTTGTTTTTGGACAAGAAATTCCCAAAGGGCTGGCAATTCACCAAAGAGCACCGAATTTTACTGCGGTAGATCAAAATGGAAAAAAATTCGTTCTTTCTGATGCACTAAAAAAGGGACCAGTGGTTTTGGTTTTTTATCGTGGTGAATGGTGCCCTTACTGTAATAAACAATTAAAAAAACTGGAAGACTCACTAGTTTTTATACAACAAAAATCAGCTACTCTGATAGCAGTAACCCCCGAAAAACCAGAGAACATTACTAAGACAATTGGAAAAACAAAAGCCAGTTATCCCATCTTGTTTGATGATGGATTAACAATCATGAAAGCATATGGTGTTGCTTTTAAGATTGATAGTTCTTCTGTTTTGAAATATAAAAATTACGGAATCGATTTCGCCGTTCAGAATGGCAGCAATGGAGCAAACCTTCCAATTCCTGCAGTTTATATCATTAATAAACAAGGGGTGATTATATATCGTCATTTTGATGCGGATTACAAAAAAAGAGCTTCAGTTAATGAGATCTTATCAAATTTATAATTGCATCTAATCCAATTTCCATGAAAACATGATCTCCATAAACTTTTGGCTCTCCAGTGTTCCCACTTAAGTTAAATAAGTATGATTTTGAAAAAGAAAAAGGGAATCTGAATTCCCTTTTTTATAAGTCCTTTATTTTCTATTACTTATGATTTAAAAATAATTGTTAAACCTTTGGGCTATTCATATCAAAAATTTCTCCTTCAGTATTACGATTGGCTAATGGGAGTTCAAACCAGAAAGTACTTCCAATTCCCAATTTACTTTCAACGCCTAAAGTTCCACCCATTGCTTCTACTAACTTTTTAATTACGGTTAATCCAAGTCCGGTTCCTTCAATAGTTGGTTGTGCTTCGAATCTCTCAAAAGGAATAAATAATTTAGTTATATTTTCATTGGAAATTCCGAATCCAGTATCTATAACTGATATTTTGACTTTAGTGGGTTCATTATTTGAGTTATTTTTTAATTTCGTTTTTATTTTAATACTACCACCACTTGTATTATACTTAATCGCATTGCTAAAGAGGTTGTAGAATATTTGCTTTAAACAATTCAGATCTGCATGAATATATAATTGTTTGGCTGTTGATTTGATTAACTCTATAGATAAATTGGCATTAATTATTTGTGGCAGCATTTGATCAACCATTTCCAAAATGATATTATATAGATCTATCGGTTCAACTGAAATATTTATTTTTCCCGCTTCGATTTTTGAGATAT
>JAYUFN010000414.1:0-8615 GCA_043738705.1 Bacteroidota bacterium | reverse complement strand
TATTTGATACTACCCAAGCCCTCAAAAACAAAATAAGTTTCTTTTATGTTCATTTATACCTCCCCCATACCCCCCTTGTTTATGAACCGGAATTTAGTTATCGGGTGGCCGAATTAGACAACTACCTGGCTTTTTGGAAGTTTACAAATACAAAACTTCAGGCTTTATTAGATCCAATTGCAGCACAAAATAAGTTCCGAATCATTTTAACTGGCGATCATGGTTATCGTAAATCCAGCAAAATCAATCCCCGAAACAGCTTTACCGCTTTTTATGGGTTTCATCAAAATGATGTGGATCAACTAAAATCGGTACAAGATCTTGGCAGTTTAATCAATGGATATTTTAAATAGTGGCAATAAACCCATTATTTAACAATTACATGAAAATATTTTATTATGTTTTACTAATTCAGACACATAATCCGGATATTTATTTACCTTCATCGTCCTTATTATTTTTTTAATACAGGGCATTTAATTAGGCTATGAAGAACAAAGTGCAGAATTACAATATCACCCGCTACCTGGCAGATGCTTTTGCAATTATTTTGGCGTACTGCTTTAACCTCCTCATTTACTATGGAGACCTCAAATCGAACTTCAGTTTTTTATTCCTAGGCTCCTCCATTTTTTTCTGGTATCTATTATCACAAATTTCCAAGATCTACTCCAATCGTCGGTCCAATAAATTTTCTGAAGAAATCATTTTCATCGGCTATAATATTTTATTAGTAAGTATTTTGCTGAGTTCAACACTCTACTTTTTTGAGTCCCGGCCTTCGTATTCCTCTCGCTTTTTTGGCGAATACCTCCTCTACATTTTTGTGTTTGTGGCTTCCAGCAAATATTTACTTAGGAAAAGTATCCATGCAGCACTCTATCAAGGGCGTTTGTACGATAAAATATTATTAGTAGGTTCTACAGCCTCAGCTATCAATTTCTATGAAACGGTTAGTAAATACTATTACTATGGTTACGAATGTGTGGGACTGATTGATGAGAAACCTGCAAAAATCAATGGCTGTAAATATTATGGCAATATCGATGCTTTATCGCAGGTGCTTAAAACAGAATCTATCAACGAAGTAGTTATTGCACTTCCCAATAGCCAGCACCGCGATATTCAGCGTTGCATGGAAGTGTGCGACTATCATCGAACTAAAGTGCGCATCCTTCCCGATCTGCAACAATACGTTTCATCCGCTATCACCGTCGATAATATTGGGATGATGCCTACCATCAGTGTAATTGATCTTCCACTCGATCAGTGGCAAAATAAATTACTCAAAAGAATCTTCGATATCGTTTTTTCATTATTGGTATTCTTTACCATCGGCATCCTGCTTTTTCCCTTGATCGCCATCATTATTAAACTCAGCTCTAGGGGTACTATCTTTTTTAAACAGGAGCGATGGGGACTCAATAACGAAAAAATTACCTGCTATAAATTCCGAACCATGGTGCAAGAAAGTTCCGATGTGGATGAAAATGGTAAATACCAGCAGGCCAAAAGAAACGATCCCCGAATCACATTGATCGGTAAATTATTAAGGCAAACAAACCTCGATGAGCTCCCCCAATTTCTAAATGTACTGTTGGGAAATATGTCGGTGATAGGTCCTCGTCCGCACCCCACGCCACTCAATATCGAGTCAATGCATACCATCGAAAATTATATGTTGCGCCACATTGTTTTACCCGGCATCAGCGGATGGGCACAGGTAAATGGATGCAGGGGCGAAACTAAAACTTCTGGCGACATGCAGCGGAGGGTAAACTTCGATCTGTATTATATTCACCGCTGGACATTCTGGCTCGACCTTCAAATTATACTGCAAACCATCATCAACATTTTAAGAGGCGATCAAAATGCGTATTAAACTTTTACTGCTTATTTTTTTAATAGCCGGTACAGTATCAGCGCAAACTGTTTGGGAAAATCCAAACAACGAAGTGTATCATTTCTTGTATCGTTTTGCGCAAAAAGGAATGATCGATTTTCAGGATCTCATTCAACCCGTTAGTCGAAACCAAATCGCTACCGCATTAGTACAATTAACAGCAAAGGCAGACCAGCTCTCAAAAGTTGAAAAAAAAGAATTACAATTTTACCTACAAGAATATCGTGTCTTTACCGGACCCGATAACGATAAAATGCATTTTTTAAAGAAGGATGAAAACAATCGTTTTAGAGGAGCATTTATCCACACCAAAGATTTTGAATTAAATGCCGATCCATTTGTCAGCATGATGCGTGTTTCTGGAACTGCTAAGGGCTTTACACAAGTAAGTAATGGATTGGAACTCTGGGGACAATCCAAGCGATTTGCTTTTCAAATGTATTATCGCGATTATACCGAAACCGGAACTGGCATTGATTCTTTTAGAAGGGAGAGTCCCGAAACCGATCTCATCAAACTATACAATCCAAGTTCCACAAGCCATAATTTTAGCGAGATCAAAGCCAACATTAGTTATAGTTGGAACAATGGATCGATCACCGTTGGAAAAGATCGATTGCTCTGGGGCTATGCAGAAAATGGGAGAACAGTGTTATCCGATAAAGCACCTACTTATCCTTATATCCGATTCGATTATCAACCATTTAAATGGCTTGCGTTCAATTATACGCATGCTTGGCTCAATTCAAATATCATTGATTCAAACGCCAGTTATCGAACAGGTACCGGTGGTGTAAGTGGCGATATCAGAATCCTCTTTGTTCAAAAATTTCTTGCTACACATACCCTTCTATTTAAACCTACTAAAGGATTAGATATTGCCATCGGCGAATCGGTGGTATATAGCGATCAACTGGATCTTGGCTTTCTCATTCCCATCAATATTTTTAAGATCTACGATAATAATAGGAGTAATTACCTCATCAATGCGGGCTCTAATTCTCAATTCTTTTTACAAGTAAGTTCCAGAAATCATCTTAAAAATACGCACTTGTACGGCTCATTATTTATCGACGAGTTAAGGGTATCCGAAATCTTTAATCCGGCAAAAGCAAGAAATCAAATTGGCTATACATTTGGAGGTTCGGTTACAGATCTGTTCCTACATTATCTTACCATTGGCGCAGAATATACACGCGTAAATCCTTTTGTGTATAGCAATCTCTTACCCGCGCAATTCTATACCCAATACAATTCTCCACTGGGCGATTGGATGGGTAATAATTTTGATCGCCAAACCATCTTCCTCAAATACAATCCCATTGCCAAGCTCAAAACTTATCTCCGCTACCAATCTATTCGTAAAGGCGGACCCGGCACCATTGCGCAACAATATATCGCCGAACCGCAGCCTCCCTTCTTATTCGACTATCAAAAAAAGCGGACCGATATTTTTGTGCAATTATCTTATGAAATGATTAATAATCTCTACTTCACAGGAAGCTATCAATACCTAAAACAAGAATTAGCAAATGGGGTGCAGAGTAAGAATAATACCCTGCAAGTAGGGTTCTCCTATGGGTTGAAATAAAGAAGGAGTGAGGAGTGCCTCTCCTCTTTGATACATTAACCCTGCCCTTTAGGGTAGGGGTTGCAGGCTCTGTCTAGGATTCAGGGTCTTAGCCCAATCCTTAAACAAATTCCACCGAATCTTCCACCTCAGGGTGCCCACTCCATACACTTCTTTCAAATAGGTAGCACTAAATAAATCAGTAGACTCCTTCTTAATCATCTCTACTATTCGCTTGCGAATGTTTTCTCCTTCTTGCCTTGCAGTTAATCCATTCGAGAAAATCTTGCTACCATCTGTAACTGGCCGAAGATGTTTCATAGATACCGCATGAATGATCGCAACTTGATCCAATCCAAGAACCTTCTGATAAAAAGGCATCACATAATTATCAATCCCATACGAAGAAATACTGGTCTCATAAAATGTATGCGCCGCATCAAATAATACTTTCCTATAAAACGGACTCATAATTTCTACCCAATTCACCAATTGAATTCCTCTTCCCGGCTGCTGCTCATTAAATTTAAAACTATGATAACAAGTCGGGTCAACAGCAGCCTGAAAAGCATCGAGCTTATTTTCGTATGCAGTAGCGAGCAGTAAATTGATGGATGAAACTGCGATCTGAATATCATCATCCATTAACCCAATATAATCAATCCCAACAGCCTCTTTAAAATGTTTGTACACTTCATCTAAAATCGAACCCTTAAACTCAGTACGAATATTGATCAATGCATCATACTGATATTGATTGCTACTTTCAGGCACCGCCTGATTACCCGAATAATTAAACAGTACAAAATCAAATTCCGGAACTGCATCAAAAGCGATCCACCTAAAAGGGGCATCCACACCATTCCATGTGAGGATTAATTTTACGGGTCTTTTATATAAATTTTGAACAATCATGAACGCGTCATCTTGAGCATTTTTTTTATGGGCTTGCTTATTTTTCCTTTCAAGGCAGAGAGTTTTTTAAATGCACTATTCATTTCCTGTCCCTGCCAATCAGCATAAATAATAGTAGGTAATACCCGTTTAAAAAAAGCAGTATTCTTCACTTTCTGCACCAACTCCCATTCTTTTTCCTTCAATAAAAATTTATACAAAATACGAACAGAAGGCATGTGCACATCGTCTAAACAAAAAATACCATCAACTGGAATTCGTTGTTCCGTATAATGAAAATCGATACAAGCAAAAGGGAAACGGTGGGCGCCATCAATTAAAACAAAATCTAAAACAGCAGGTATTTCAGGTGCAGTAGCCAGGATAACATCGGAACTACCATTCAAAAATTTAGTACTGTTACCAATCCCATTATCCTCTAAATATTTTTTAATTCGAATTTGTTCATCTGCATAAGGCGAGATGCTAATATGATTTGTTCCAATCATCGCAAATACAATGGTACTATGGCCCGAACCGGTTTCTAAAGTATGCATACCCGGCTTTAAATAATTATTCAAAGCCTTTAAGACTGCTACATTAATCGAATAATCAACGGGCGAGCCATTCTCATCCAAGTGTAGCTGCGGTTTTTGCGCAATTAATTTATCTATATCCATAACAGTACCATGTTCTTAAATAACGCGCTAAAATATGCCTTTCAAACAAAAATCAAGATTATAACTTATCGATACTTTAATTGCCGTTTAATTTTAAATAAAAGATACGCAGGGTTAAAAAGTAAACTTGTACAGCACAGCGCTAATAGAGATGCTACCGCAACTCCTGCAACCCCATAAATAGGCAAGAAAAAATAACCAATTGTTAACCCAATTATTCCTTGCCCAATCGATATAATTGTAGGCATGCGATTAAACTTCAGCGCACTCAAAAAAGTTGAAGACACATTGTCAATGGCAATTACAAAAATAAATAAGCCGAATAAAATAAACAAATTGGCCATCTCGGAATCCTTAAATTTACTCCATTGTAAAAAATAGGGTTTTACAAACAAAAAGTTCAACACCATCACCACTAAAGCCATCAAAAATATTCGGCTCAACGCTTTAAAAAAAATATGGCGTATTTCATTCCAATTTCCTTCCGATTGTACAAGGGCAATTGTTGGAAAAAGCACTAACATAAAATTGGCAATCCCCATTCGTATTATATCGTAAAACCGTGTTACCAATAAATATTTAGCTACACTTTCTGATGAAGCATGTCGGTTAATCAACATGATTTGCGTATTAAATACCAACACAATGGCTATCGAATTCAAAAAATACCACGAACTATATTTAAAGTGATTCAACAACAGTTTACTATTAAAATATTGAAAAGAGATGCGGTATTGTATTTGTTTTTTTGAATAATACTGTAAAGCCAAAATATATATTGAATTCACAAAAATGCTACCTGCAAATAGTATCACCACCGATTTTAACTGCGTCAATAAAATTAGCAGTAGTAATTCCAATAATAGTTTTAATACCCGAATCGATCTTCCTAGAAATATTTTATTGGCCGACTGAATTAACATGTCGAAAAATAAGGCTATCATATTCTGCGCAACAAGTACTCCAGTAATAAGCGAGAATACTAAAATATGGTCGGCTACATCCACTATTTTATTTGTAAAAACAAAAAAGAAAATCAACACCGAAAAAAATAAACACCCAATAAATAAAAAGAAAATAGAATTAATTAATTCTAGTAACCGCGGCTCCTTTTGAATCAATCGTTTTAATAAGCCAAGGTTTAATCCAAAATCAAATACAGCCGAAAAAACTACTACATTCAAAATAATCCCATACAGGGCAAATTCAGTAGTTCCCAATTGATGTAACAGAATGGGCGTTAAAATTAACACAGATAAAGCACTGATGGTCTGTGAAAGAAAGGTAGTACCGAGGTTCATCAAATACCGCACATTACTTCTTACTAATGCAATAATTTTTTTCAATTTAAATAGCTCCTAACTTTTTGGTGGAATAATTAATTTCACTCAGATAAAATATACCTACAAAAGTCCAAAATGGGAATGCTCCCATTGGACCTTCTAGAAAAACATCAAAAGACGCGTTCAATAAAAAAACAGTAACAATACTTAAAAAAATTAAGCTATCTGAACTCAGTTCCTTTTTTCGAAAAATTTTAAAATGCAAAAACAGCCAGTAGCACCAAACAAAAAAAATGGGCACTCCAAATCGAGCCAACACATTTAAATGAAAATTATGAGGCGATCGTAAATCAGCTTCTTCATTCATGGTAATGTCGTCATCTTCAGCCAAGCTCATCCCCAATCCCTTTCCTTGCAAAAAATATTCTCCCGCAAAAGTATAGTCAATAATCTTGCCCCACCATGCCAACCGCCACACTTTATTGTTATCTAAAGTGGATCCTTCTTTAGATCCCGTAATACTTAACACGTTTTCTTTTAGTTGATCTAACCCCACTTTTCTACCCTGAAAGTTTTCTTTCACACTGGTACTCAAATAAATGGGCAAGGCTATCATTAATACCAACGGCACAAAACGTAAATAACCAACTAATTCAGTCTTCAATGACTTGTCTTTTGAGAAATAAAAGAAAAGTAAAAAAGAAACAATAAAACAAACCATCCCCGCACGACTGTAAGCAGAGGCAATTAAAAATAAATACATCAACAAAACTGCATTGGCTACAAAATATCTTGGCGCTAATATTATTTTTCCATTCAATAAAAATAATACCGTAATCAATAAATGCACCCCCATATCCCCATACTTATAATGCAATAGCGATATATTTCCGAAAATTTTTATTGTATCTGCGTTAGGAATATACGAAAGAATTAGAAAAGAGATGGTTGCAACTAACGGATACCAAGCATAAATACGATAGATCCCCTTCATTAAATAAGGGATCTCCTCTTTAAAATATAGGATGATAAAAACAAATATGGCATAATTAAACATAAAGCTATCCCTTACTAAATCTAGTAACGAATATTTACCTATTCCCCTTAATAGATATAATACACCAATCAATAAAAATGCGAGTAATAAAATTACTTTTCGATCAAGGGGTAATTCTATTTTTCTGAAATTAAATAACAAAATTCCTAACCCAATTAAAAGTAATACCTCTGCAGTATAACTATATGCAATGCCTTTATTAAAGTACACATAGCATGCAAATACAAGCAGATAAGCGTTTAAATATAATTTTCTGAATACATTCATTTCAACAAACAAATCAAATAATTTTTAAGATCCAATACCATTAAATATAGTTGATTTAATATTTCCCATTTTCGCTTTGCTCTAATATTGCTATGAGCTCCCGTGGTACTTATCAACTCCGGTTGAATGCCTCCTATGCAAACATCCCTTTGCTTCATAAACCGTTTGTACTGATCTACCGGATAACTAAACTTCCCGGTTCTCTTCAATAGTAGTTTAGCGGTTTTTTTATTCAAGCTATACCCATAAGTGCAATAAATTGTTTTTATAAAAGGGGTACCCATCTCATAACTCGCTCCCATATTTTTTTTACTCTTTCTAAAAAGTTGCATGTGCCCATCCCAGGCACCCCAGAAAAAAAGATCATAATTTTTAGTTACACTACTCGCAAAACTTTGAATCAAACCAAGATCCTTCAAGTAGCTATCTGATTCCAAAATCAAAAAATGTGCGTCGTCATTTGTATCCCCCACTTGCGCAATCATACGCCAAATTGCTCTATGACTTAATAAGCAACCAACTTCTCCCGGCAAGAGTGCCTGCCCGGTTCTTTGTTTCGAAATCGCCATCGCTTGTTCCAGAAAAGGCACTTTCTGCTGAAGTGGATAAATGGCTTCCACTAATTCCAGTTTAGGCAATAAGCCCAGCAAGCGCTCAATATTCGATTGGCGCGAGGTTTCTGATTTGGAATATATGAGATATGTCTTCAAGTTATAACTCTAAAAATATAAATTAACCCACCCCTGCTCTCTCTGCGTTCGGCGCCCCTCCGAGGAGGGGATTTGTTTGGTTATCCCCTCTTGGGAGGGGTAATGATTCTGCGTTAGCGGAATCATAGGGTGGGTTGCTTATCGTTCAAAATCTCTTCAAAGGTATATGCTGTTCGATGCACTCTCGCATAGGGCGTTATCCATTCCTCATTCATCTTATTGGCATAGATAATTGTATGCGGCTTCTGCAG
>JAYUFN010000413.1:0-3115 GCA_043738705.1 Bacteroidota bacterium | reverse complement strand
TATCGATTTTTTGATATTCATTTTGCTTTCCACATCCTCGGCTTCCATCAGTTGCTCATTTAAATCCATCACTTCCATAAGAAACGAAGCTGATAGTTGATACTTTTCTTCTTCCACCATCAAACCTTTTTCTAATAAAATATAACGGATCAACGCATCATGATTCAGTAAAACTTGATAAGCTTTATTGACCTGTGCTGAAACACTTAATACCCTTTCTTTTTCGGACGCTGATGCATGACTATAAAAGTCGGGGTGATATTCTCTGCTCAATTGATAGAATCGTTTTTTTACGAGCGACAGATCGGGCTGAAATGATATTGGAATCTGATATAATTCAAAATAGTTCATCTAATGGATTCGTTGTTGCAGGTTTACTAAATAACTAAATCACCTAACTTGCTAGGCAAATCTAACACAATGCTGCTGATAGGACTTATTAGAGAGGGAAAATTTCCGCCAGATAACAGGGTGGCTTTAACGCCAGCTCAGTGCAAATGGCTGATAACTCATTTCGCCGATATTAAGATCAAGGTGCAGACTTCTCCAAATCGTTGTTTTAGTGATCAGGAATATATCCATGCCGGTATTGAAATTGTTGAAGACCTAAGCAATTGTGATTTGTTATTAGGTATCAAAGAAGTTCCGATCAGTCATTTAATTCCCAATAAAAAATATATATTCTTCTCGCATACAAAAAAGAAACAACCATTTAACCAGGGCTTGATACATGCAATGATGGATCTGAATATTACTTTGATCGATTATGAATGCTTAGAACACAAAGATGGTCAACGTATTATTGGCTTCGGCTTTTTTGCAGGGATAGTAGGAGCACATAACGGGATTATGACTTATGGAAATAGAACCGGTGCATACCATATTGGTAGAGTAGCTGCTGTAAAGGATTATAGAGAATTGATACATACCTATTTTGGCTTAAAGCTACCACCCGTGAAGATTGTAGTTACGGGTAGTGGCAGGGTGGCACACGGAATTGTAGAAGTGATGAATTTAATGGATGTGCAGGAAGTTGAAAAAGAAGAATTTCTAGAAAGAGAATTTGAATATCCTGTTTACACACATTTGAAAGGTGCTGATTTATATGAGCACAAATTGACAGGGAAATATTCAAGAACAGATTTTCATGAAAACCCAGGCCAGTATCATTGTCTTTTTAAACCGCTTTTATCGCATACAGATATTCTCATGAACGGAATTTATTGGGAGCCACGCATCCCTGCTTTTTTTACATTACAGGATATGCAATCAAACAATTTTCGCATTCAAGTGATCGCAGATATTACAGATGATAAAAATGGAAGTATACCTTGTAATTTAGGAGATGCAACAATTGATGATCCGATTTATGGTGTTGATAAATTAACAGGACAAAAAACTGCAGCTTATTTACCCGGTAGTATTGATATGATGGCTGTGGGAAATCTTCCAAATGAATTGCCTAGGGATGCAAGTAGATTTTTTGGTGAACAATTGATCAAATATATATTAAACGATATCAGAACAGGAGGTTCGGAAACCATTGAAAAAGCAACCATTTTATTGAATGGAAAATTAACTGAGCAGTTCAGTTATCTGAGTGACTATGCAAGTCATTAATTAATTAGCCAGATAAAATTTATAGATAGTGGAACCATTGCTTATTGGGATCCCAAGCTTCAAAAGCTTTTGCTACTGCAGTTAAGAAGGATGCGCCAATACTTCCATCTACTATACGATGGTCGTAACTCAAAGAGAGATACATCATATGTCGGATACCAATTGTATCGCCTGTTGCAGATTCAATCACCATTGGTCTTTTCTTAATAACACCTACTGCAAGTATTGCAACTTGTGGTTGAGGAATAATAGGTGTGCCCATTAGACTTCCGAATGAACCTACATTGGTTAATGTAAAAGTGCCCCCGGTAGTATCTTCAGGTTTTAATCGATTATTTCTCGCTGCATCTGCCAGCCCATTTACTGCTTTACTTAATCCAACAATATTCAACTGATCTGCACCTTTTATCACAGGCACAATCAAATTACCGCTTGGCAAAGCAGTGGCCATACCGATATTGATATCGTGTTTGATGATTACTTTGTCTCCATCCACAGAACAATTTACAAGAGGAAATTTTTTAATCACCGCCGCAATACATTCCATAAACATCGGCGTGAAGGTCAATTTGGTTCCTTCTCTTTTCTCAAATTCTACTTTTATTTTCTCACGCCATTGAACCATATTTGTTACATCCGCTTCAGTGAAGCTGGTAACATGTGGACTAGTATGCTTGCTGTCAACCATGTGCTTGGCGATTAGCTTACGCATTCTATCCATTTCAATGATCTCTGTATTACCTGTAATAATTACAGATGCCGGATCAGAGAATTTACCGGTATAAGAACTTGGTTGATAACTCGCAGTAATGATTGCACTTGTTCCAGAAACTGGTGGTACAATTTGTTCGATTGGCGCGGCAGCTATAATTGGTTCTGGTTCATCAACAATCGGCGCAATTACTGTTCTCTCATATATTGCTTGTGAAATTGGCTGAATAGGAGGAATAACTGGATTTACAACTGGAACTATTGCTTCAGGAATATTGGCTGTTAATTCTATTGTTTTTTCGAAATAAACAATTTCAGTAATTGAAGCTGCTGGTGTGGTAGCAGAAACTTGTGTTGGTTGTTGATACACAGAAACTTTACCTGCTTTGTGGTCCACCACATATTGTAATACATCTCTCTTTGACACACGACCATCGTTACCAGTTCCAGAAATTCGCTCTAAGTCGCTTAGGCTAATACCTTCGCTGTTCGCAATATTTAAAACAAGTGGTGAATAGAATCTGTTGCCGATAGGTTTTGAAGGCAGGTCGTAAGTAGCTGCCGGAATATATGGAACTTGCTGTATTGGAATTGGAGCGGGTTCGTAAAAATTTTGTGTTGGTTCTGATACAATTTCAGCAGGTGCATCAACTAATTCTGCTTTTGGGGTAGGCGCATTTGCAATAATAGGTGTTGTTGGTATAATTGTATCAGCATTGGTTTGGATACGTGCAATAACGGAGCCTATTGGAACTGTATCATTTACCTGAAATAGGATCTCTGT
>JAYUFN010000412.1:0-3121 GCA_043738705.1 Bacteroidota bacterium | reverse complement strand
GGATTACCGAACAACTGGTTGATCTTGGATTTGAAAGCGATCGTCTCAAAACAGGAACACCGCCTCGAGTAGATGGACGAAGTTTGGATTATAGCAAGATGGAAGAGCAGAAGGGTGATGACGAAATCGTTGGATTTTCATATTTGCCAATTCAAAGGGTAAAACCAGAAGATCAACGCAGTTGCTTTATAACCTATACTAATACAACGGTACACGATATTTTAAAGACAGGGTTTGACAGAAGTCCAATGTATCAGGGAAGGATTGAGGGTGTTGGACCAAGGTATTGCCCAAGCATCGAAGATAAAATCAACCGATTTGCAGATCGGGATCGTCATCAAATTTTTGTAGAGCCAGAAGGCTGGAATACCGTTGAGATCTATGTAAATGGTTTCTCAACTTCTCTTCCAGAAGAGGTACAACATGAAGCTATGAGGATGATACCCGGATTTGAAAACTGTAAAATATTTCGTCCCGGGTATGCAATCGAATATGACTATTTTCCACCTACACAATTATCTTACTCTCTAGAAACCAAGATGTTACCTAATCTTTTCTTCGCAGGACAGATAAATGGCACAACGGGTTATGAAGAAGCAGCATGCCAAGGTTTGATGGCAGGAATTAATGCCCATCAAAAAACAAAACAACTAGAACCCTTTATTTTAAATAGGAGCGAAGCCTATATTGGTGTGCTAATAGACGACCTAATAAGTAAGGGAACAGATGAACCATATAGGATGTTTACTAGTCGCGCAGAATTCAGAACACTGCTTCGTCAGGATAATGCCGATATTAGATTGACAGAAAGGGGCTTTAAACTAGGGCTTGCATCAGAAAAAAGAATGCATCTAGTAAAACAGAAAAATAAAGAGGTAAAAGAAATCAAGAACACATTAATTAATTTTAACATAGAACAAGAAGACATAAATTTATATTTAAAAGAAATCGGATCCGCGGCTCTTTCCGAACGACAAAAAGCATCGCGCATTTTATTAAGGCCAAACGTGTCATTGAGTAAAATGAAAGCGGCTATTCCGGCTCTCAACGAAGAACTAAATCATACCTCCATTGATTCGCAAGAACAAGCAGAAATTCAAATTAAGTATGAGCGCTATATCGAAAAGGAAAATGAGCTAGTACAAAAAATGCGTCAATTAGAAGAGCTTAAGATACCTGATAACTTTGATTACGATAAAATTACATCGGTCTCAAAAGAGGCGCTCCAAAAATTTAAAAAAATTAAACCTACAACGCTGGGTCAAGCAAGTAGAATAAGTGGTGTAAAGCCTAGTGATGTACAGATCTTAATGGTTTATATGGGGAGGTAAACAGATTAACTACTTATTAAACGCTCAACCATTCATCATTTTTTTGAGTGCCTCCCTTTGGGCTTCTTAAATATTTATTACATTTAATTTCTTCCAAAATTAAACACGAATATGACAAAGTTTAAACTCCTCTTTCTGGGGCTGCTATTTGCATCCCTACTACAAGCTCAAGAAACATTTCCAGTAAACGGCGTTGCAGACAAAAGGGATGCATGTTATGCATTCATAAATGCAACAATTATTAAAGACGCACAAACAAAGATTACGAATGCAACAATGGTTATTCGTGAAGGCAAAATCAGTTCGATTGGAGTATCTGGAATTGTAATTCCAAAATATGCGATCATAATTGATTGTAAGGATAAATATATTTACCCGTCATTCGTGGACATTTATAGCGATTATGGGATTAACCAACCACAAAGAATTGGTGGGGCATTTAATTATAATGCTCCTGCACAACTAACATCAAATACTAAAGGGGCATTTGGGTGGAATCAAGCAATTCATCCAGAAACAGATGCCTCTCGACAATTTAGTATTGATGCAACTAAAGCGAAAGGACTTAGAGAATTAGGATTCGGATCAGTTTTAACGCACGTCAAAGATGGCATTGCTCGCGGAACTGGAGCTTTTGTAACACTAGCAGAAACAAAAGACAATTTAGTTATATTAAAAGAAAAAGCTAGCGCACACTATTCTTTTAGTAAAGGCACTTCAACACAATCTTATCCGAGTAGTTTAATGGGTTCAATTGCTTTACTGCGTCAAACTTATATAGACGCACAATGGTATCAAACGAAACCCGCTAAAGAAGGATTAAATATATCATTACAAAGTTGGAATGAAAATCAAAACTTACCACAAATATTTGAAAGTGATGATAAATGGAATGATATACGTGCGGATAGAATTGGGGACGAATTTGCTATACAATATATTATTAAAGGCGGCGGTAACGAATACCAACGTATTAAAGAAATAGCAGCAACAAAAGCATCCTATATTATTGGTTTAAATTTTCCTCAAACAATGGACGTAGAAGATCCTAATGACGCTCGAGCAGTATCGCTAGCAGATATGAAACATTGGGAATTAGCACCAGGTAATGCAGGCGCTCTCGAAAAAGCAAACATTTCATTTTGTTTAACATTGACGGATTTAAAAGACAGTAAAACTTTCTTTTCAAATCTAAGAAAGGCAATAGAGATGGGGTTATCAGAAACAAAAGCACTCGAAGCATTAACGAAAACTCCCGCGGCCTTACTTGGCCTATATGATAAAATAGGCAGTATAGAAGCCGGTAAAATTGCTAATTTTCTAATTAGCTCAGGACCAATATTTGATGAGAAAACCACTATTTTACAAAACTGGGTAGCTGGAGATAAATATAACATTAAAGAAGATAATTGGAAAAGCGTTAAAGGAATATATGCACTCACTATTAATACAGTAACCGGGCCTTTGCTTTATACACTTGAAGTGAAAAACAACAATACTGCAAACTTGATTACAAAGGATACGATAACTAGCAAATTCAGTTTAGAAGGTAAATTAGTAAAACTAACCTTTTCACCAAGTGCGGTTAAAAAAACAAGTACCAATAATGTATCGGGCAAAGCAAATTTGGGATCTTTTCGTTTAAGTGGAGTGACTAATGGAAATATCTGGAACGGTTATGGTGAGGATACTTTAGGAAACAAAATTACTTGGAGTGCTGCCTATTCATCGGCCGCAGTTACAGATGCTGATACTACAAAAAAGAAACAAACATCCTTACAAAATCTAGC
>JAYUFN010000411.1:0-3140 GCA_043738705.1 Bacteroidota bacterium | reverse complement strand
CCATATTCATATTACCACTCGGACTAGATCCAGGATTAAAATCGGATGCGATTGCAATAGCACAACCGGCATCTATTAATTGGCGGGCGGGCTGATATGCCATTCCTAAAAAGTAAGCAGCGGTTGGCAATAGTGTACCAATTGTTTTTGAAGCAGCTAGTGTTTTGATCGAATTGATGTCCATAGATTCGAGGTGATCCACTGTTAGAGCGCCTACAGACACGCCGGCTTCAACGCCTCCGGAAACGTGTAATTGATTAGCATGAATTTTTGGTTTTAATCCTATCGCAATACCAGCGTTACAGATTTGAATGGTTTCATCAACACTAAAAAAGCCATTCTCACAAAAAACATCAATATAGTCAGCTAGTTTATCTGCAGCAATGAGTGGCAACATTTCATCAATGATTTGATTGATATATCCCTGATGATTTTCTTTAAAATGAAAAGGATAAGTATGTGCACCTAAAAAACTGGCTCTTATTGGAATGGGAGAAAACTGTTTCAACTTTTTAATAACCCGAAGCATTTTCAACTCACCCTCTACAGTTAGTCCATACCCACTTTTAATTTCGATAGCACCAGTTCCTAGTGCAATTAATTCTTGAACACGTTCCCAAGCAAGATCGTACAATTCGGATTCAGAAAGCGCGTTTAATTTAAGTGCTGAATTTAGAATGCCCCCTCCTCTTGCAGCAATATCAGCATAACTCAATCCTTTTATTTTGTCAACAAATTCCGACTCCCTGCTCGAAGCAAAAACCAGGTGCGTATGGCTATCGCACCAAGAAGGCAGAACCGTTGCTCCTTCTGCATCATAGATCTCAGTTTCAACGATTTTTTGCTGCCCATTGATCGATTCCATACTTCCATAACCTCTTATTAATCCATCCTCAATGTCTAAGAAAGCATTCTCGAGCGTGGGCAATTCAGCTAATGCGGAGCCCCTTAATAAGCAATATTCATTACGAACATTTACAAGCAGATGAATGTTAATGATCCTGAGTTTCATCATAGCAAATTAAACAGATTCAATGGAATCACAATTAATTTAGCGCCCAACCTAATAAAACTCTACAAAGCTGTATTTTCAACTATGATTACCTCAATTACAATTGTCAGATATAACAAATGGTTAGCGTGGGCAGGTTTTTTATCGATGGTATTTTTTCGAATACCCTTAAGTTCCAACCAAACTATTAAGTTTTGGAAATTGATGGGAACAGGTAAAAATGGTGGCTTCGACAAAATTCCTGACTTAAATCAATGGGCAATCTTAACGGTCTTTGAGGATATTAATAAAATAAAAGAACAACCAAATTTTGATCATTCAGTCCTTGAAAATGCAAAAAATAATTATGGAAAATTCATCGCCGGATGGTGGAGTTTATTTAGATGTGAAATCTGGACAGTTATATTAGAACCAATTGAAGGGCATGGTTATTGGGATGGGAAGCAACCTTTTGGAAATTTGCCAAAGAATACAGACTATGATGGTCCTATAGCCGTTCTTACACGTGCTACTATTAAGTTAAACAAACTAAATAGTTTCTGGTCAAACGTTGCGCCAGTATCAAACAAAATGATCGATGCCGAAGGATTGATAGGGACTTTTGGAATTGGTGAAATACCTTGGATTAAGCAAGCAACTTTTAGTTTTTGGGAATCAAAAGCGAGTATGAAAAATTTTGCCTATAAAATGCAGGAACACGCTGCAGTAATCAGTAAAACAAGAAAAGAACAATGGTATAGTGAGGATATGTTTATCCGATTCAAGCCCATTACATCTTTTGGTAAACTGAAGGGAATTGACCTCTTAAAAAGAAATTCCTATATTGCACATTCATAGATGCATCATTGTACAACCATATCATTTCTCACATCACATTTCGCATGGATGTACAGGGGATTAAACCCGATGCCAGATCATTAAGTACGGTTCTAGGATTATCAGTTTTGATATAGAAATTTATTTAACACATTCTATCAATTCATATTTTTATGGAACAGCAAGTATCTGTTACCTCAGAAGTAGGTACATTAAAACGTTTATTAGTTCATAGCCCAGATAGTGGTTTAGGTAAAGTAGTACCATCAAAAGCGCAGGACTGGTTATTTGAAGACATCGTTCATTTGGAAACAATTAGAAGAAACGAATACGACTACTATACTAAAATCTTACTCTATTTTCTCGACCCCGAAAAAATAAAAGGTAAACTAGCCCAGATAGATGCAATTGAAGCCAAGCGGAATTTTTACAAACCCGAACACAAAGATTTTTTTGCATCAGATAAAGTTATAGAATTACAATGGTTACTTGCTCAGGTACTGGAGGACAATGATATCAAATTTAAATTGGTAGCATCGGTTTGTGCAATAGAAGGATGTACGTATCAAACACAAAAAATATTGTTACAGTATTCAGCAATAGAGTTGGCAAAAACTTTTATTTCGGGGTCATCAAAAGACAAACAACTCCTCTTTGCTCCGATTCCAAATTTTATATTCACCAGAGATATCGGAATCACTATTAATAACTATGTATTATTAAATAAGCCTGCAAAAAAAGCAAGAACAAGGGAAGCCTTATTAGCTAAATATATTTTTTTCAATCACCTACTTTTTGCAGCGTACAAAGACAATATTATTGAGCTATCAGACTCGCATCACAATTTCCTCTTACCAAAGGAAGATGACGACAAAAAAATTACGTTAGAAGGCGGTGACATTATGGTTGTTAGCAAAACCCATTTATTAGTGGGCGTAAGTGAAAGAACTTCATCAGAAGCCGCAGTTCAAATTACTAATATACTTTTCGAAAAAAATATAGTTGAAAAAGTAACAGTCGTAAAGATTCCAAAAAAACGCGACTATATGCATATTGATACAGTTTTTACACAAGTAAAAAGGGATATCTGGGTAATGCTTGGTAATTTCTCTAGAAAGGCTGTAAAACACGAAGATGAGAATCCAATTGAAAGGATACTTGAAATTAAGAAAGAAGAAAAAATTAAGATCCTCCAATTTCATAAAAAATCTCCGGAGAATCCTGTGTCCTTCGAAAGTTTGGAAGACTTACTCATCGACATAAGTAAAAATGATCTTCATTGCGAAGGAGATGTTCGATTTATTTTCTCGGG
>JAYUFN010000410.1:0-3153 GCA_043738705.1 Bacteroidota bacterium | reverse complement strand
TGGAATATTATAGAAGGGTTGCTGTTTCTGCTTCATTAAAAATTCAATTATTCGAAGAAGTTATATCAGTAGATCAAAAGACTGAAAAACTATTTAGTTTGAGAACTAATAGAAATAAGTATCAGTCTAAAAATGTAATCGTGGCTACTGGATTTTATGGGTTGCCCTTTTTATTAAATATTTCTGGAGAAAAACTACCAAAACTTACACACTACTATCATGATCCACACTTTTATGCTTTTCAAAAAGTAGTAGTAGTAGGAGCTAATAATTCTGCTGTAGATGCTGCATTAGAAACCTGGCGTAAAGGAGCTGAGGTAACAATGGTAATCAGAGAAGATCAGGTTGGTGAACGTGTAAAGTATTGGGTTCGTCCCGATATTATAAATAGGATTAAAGAAGGGTCAATCAAAGCATATTTCAATTCACAAGTTATTTGTATTAAAGAATCTGAAGTTGATATCAATACGCCTGATGGAATTATCAGCATTCCAAATGACCGAGTAATTGCTGCAACTGGATACCAGCCCGATCTACATTTTCTAGCTTCGATGGGAATTGAATTGTCTCCAGATATCGCCAGAAAGCCTTTGTATAATGAGGAAACACATGAGTCCAATATCGATGGGATCTACCTTGCTGGAGTGATTTGCGGAGGGATGGATACGCATAGTTTATTTATCGAAAATTCCAGAGAGCACGCAGATAAAATTTTGGAGCATATTGTAACTAATTTATAAAATTGATGGAGCCTTTTGAAACAGATAGATTAATTGTTCGTCAATTTACACCTGTAGATGGGGATGATTTTTTTCTGTTCAATAGCTCTGAACCAACAATGCGTTATATCCGGCCTCTAAAAAATAGGGAAGAAAGTGACGCATTTTTAGTAGAAAATTTCAATTTGTACCTAGATGGATTCCCATACGGAAGAATGCACGTCTCTGAAAAAGTAACAGGCAAATTCGTTGGAACATTTTCGATTTTATATTTGGATGGAGATGCCGATTATCATATTGGCTATGCGCTAATTCATGACTCATGGGGAAAGGGATATGCTTCCGAACTGGTAAAATATGGTTCTAAGTTATTTTTTGAACGAACAATGCACAATGCATTATTTGCTATTACCCACCCTGAAAACTTAGCATCGGCAAAAGTTCTTTTGAAAAATAAATTTATTCCGTATGGTGAATTCTTTTTTAACGCAGAACCATTGAATAGGTTTAAACTGCCCAGAACGGATTTTAAGCGTACTCATTCACAAATTTTGTAGTAGCTGCGATATTTGTACTTTTGTTCTTCTTATGAAATCAAAAACACTCCAAAAAGATAAAGTCAATATCATTACCCTAGGCTGTAGTAAAAACTTGGTAGATAGTGAAGTGCTGAGTGGTCAGTTGATGGCTAATGACATTAATGTGGTGCATGAAAACAAGAAATTCGATCATAATATCGTAGTAGTAAACACTTGTGGTTTTATTGATAAAGCCAAGGAAGAAAGTGTAAATACTATCTTGGATCAGCTCGAATTAAAGCGCAGAGGCAAACTAGATAAAGTATATGTAACTGGTTGTTTAAGCGAAAGGTATCGTGCTGATCTAGAAAAGGAAATGCCTGAAGTGGATGCTTGGTTTGGAACATTGGAATTACCCCTAATACTGAAGCAATTTGATGCGGATTATAAATCAGAATTATTGGGAGAACGTTTATTAAGTACTCCAAGGCATTATGCGTACATGAAGATCAGTGAGGGTTGCAATAGAACCTGCTCGTTTTGTGCGATACCTTTGATGAGAGGTAAACATGTTAGTAAAACCATTGAGGAGTTGGTTACTGAAGCTGAGGGTTTAGTAAAAAAAGGCGTAAAAGAAATTATGCTGATTGCTCAGGAGCTTACTTACTACGGATTGGATATTTATAAAGAGAGATCTCTTCCAAGATTATTAAACGCTTTGGCTGATGTAAAAGGGATTGAGTGGATAAGGTTACACTATGCATATCCTAGTAAATTTCCCCTCGAAATTTTAGAGGTGATTCGGGAGCGGGATAATATCTGTAAATACTTGGATATGCCCCTGCAACATGCCAGTAATAGCATGCTAAAAGCAATGCGTCGTAATATTACAAGAGAAGAAATGACAGACTTAATTAAGACAATTCGTGAAAAAATTCCAGGTATTTGTTTGCGTACAACATTGATCGCAGGATTCCCTGGAGAGACTGAAGAAGATGTGGAAGAACTAAAAGCATTTTTAAGAGAACACCGCTTTGATAGGGTTGGAATATTTAGTTATAGTCACGAAGAAAATACTTCTGCATACGATCTGGTTGATGATGTGCCCTCTGAAGAAAAACAAAGAAGGGCAGAAGAAATTATGGAATTGCAGCAAGAAATAAGCCTTGAAAAAAATCAGGAGAAGCTGGGAAAAATCTTTAAAGTATTAATCGATAAAAAAGAAGCGGGTAGGTATCTGGGAAGAACAGAGTTTGATAGCGTTGAAGTAGATAATGAAGTTGTTATCCATTCTAAAAAGAAATTGATACTTGGAGAATTTGTTCAGGTTAAGATTACCAAAGCGTACGACTATGATCTGGAAGGAGAAGTAGTTGACTAATTATTTCCAATATTTTATTATTAGATTTGATTAGTCCCCATTATCGTAAATAATATTCAAGATCATGTCAATTAAATGGAAGGGAGTCTTCCCCGCACTTACCACAAAGTTTACTTCTAATGATCAATTAGATCTTCCTTTATTTGAAAAAAATCTTCAAGAACAATTAGTTGCTGGTGTTGATGGTATTGTTCTTGGTGGCACATTGGGTGAAGCCAGTGTACTAACTACCCACGAAAAAGAAATACTTGTAAAATTTGCAGTTAAGACTGTTGCGGATAAAGTGCCAGTAGTTTTAAATATTGCTGAAGGTGCCACATCTGAAGCTTTGAGTCAGGCTAAATATGCAAAAGCATGGGGTGCTAAGGGGTTAATGATGTTGCCCCCAATGAGGTATAAGTCCGATCATAGAGAGACTGTTGCTTATTTTAAAACTGTTGCTGATAGTACTGATCTGCCAATTATGATTTATAATAATCCAGTAGATTATAAAATCGAAGTGACACTTGAAATGTTTGAAGAACTTAAAGCCTAT